>JBDSOK010000139.1:0-3811 GCA_039914845.1 Nitrospiria bacterium
GGCTCCGCGCGATGATGCCGTGGCTCAAGCAGGGCCGTCTCGTCGATAAAAACACCAACTAGCAGGTGAGTCCGTCCCAAACATGGCAAGGATTCCCCGTGGTCATTGAGGGAATTCCCTTCATCCTTGCGCCTCTTGGGCTTGCGGTTGTGTCATGGTGGCTGGGCTGGGCGATCGCGGCGGCGACCCTGTTCGGGCTCGCGCTGTTTGTGTTATGGTTCTTTCGAAATCCCGAACGGACGATTCCCTCTGAGCCTGGCGCGATCGTGTCTCCTGCGGATGGGCGGGTGCTGTCGATCGAACGGGTCTACGAGTCCCGCGTGCTCAAAGAAGATATGCAGCGCATCAGTATCTTCATGGGTCTGACCGATGTGCACGTGAATCGCATTCCCGCCGGCGGCCGGATCGTCGGCATGGTTTATAATCCGGGGAAGTTCGTGTCGGCGTTCAAGGAAAAGGCGTCCCTGGATAACGAGCAACACGCGCTCGTACTGGAGACGACGGAGGGCCAACGCATGGTGTTCGTCCAAATTGCCGGATTGGTGGCGCGACGGATCGTCACATGGGTCCGCGAGGGCGATCTCGTCCAACGCGGAACCCGTTATGGTTTGATCCGGTTCGGGTCCCGGATGGATGTGTATCTCCCCTTGGGGACGCGCATTCGGGTGAAACCCGGTGAGCGGGTGGCCGGCGGCAGTTCGGTATTGGGGGTGTGGGCATGAAGCCTCGCGAGGAGGCCTTGACGAGGCGGCGGGGGGTCTACCTCTTGCCGAATCTCTTTACCACCGGCAACTTATTGAGCGGATTTTATGCCGTGATCGCCGTATTCAATGCCGACTATGTCCTCGCGGCGATCGCGATTTTGGTGGCCACGATTTTCGATACTCTCGACGGTCGGGTGGCTCGATTGACCAAGACCACCAGTAAATTCGGCGTGGAGTACGATTCGCTCGCCGATTTAGTGTCCTTCGGTGTCGCCCCCGGGTTATTGATCTATTCGTGGGCCCTGACGAATTACGGTCGCATCGGCTGGGTGGCCGCTTTTCTGTTCGTGGCGTGCGGAGCCCTGCGTCTTGCCCGGTTCAATGTCCAAGTGGGGACGGTGGAGGGACGGTATTTTGTGGGGCTGCCGATTCCCGCCGCCGCCGGCGTGATTGCATCGACGGTGTTGCTCGATGATCATATTCTGCGCCTGGGCGCCGAGATGAAGCCGTTGTTGATCGTCGTCATGACCTATATCCTGGCCTTTCTCATGGTGAGCAATATCCGCTACTGGAGCCTCAAGGGCATGGATCTGCGCCATCGCCGGCCCTTCCAGGTGCTGGTCGGGGCGGTGCTGGTCTTGATGGTGGTGACGGCTGCACCGCAGGTCATGTTGTTCGCCCTGTTCGCGCTCTATGCGGCGTCGGGCATCGTGCTGGGGCCGGCCTTGGCGGTGCAGCGCCGATTCTTCCCCACGCTCGGCCGGCATCATGAGGCGGTGGTTCTCGATGACGATGACCTCCGGGATCGCGAAGTCAGAAGCTCTCCCTGAATGAGGGCTATGGACGCCTGCCGTTCGGAGGCCGGTCGATTCGATAAAGCCCAGCCTTCCACCTGTCCGGCGGAAGGCTGGTTGTTTTTAGGGAGTACGGCATGACCAGAATGATCACCGTTTTCGACACCACCCTGCGCGACGGCGAGCAGTCGCCGGGCGCCAGCATGAATGTCGAAGAAAAGGTGTCGATCGCCCGGCAACTCGCCCGGCTGGGGGTCGACGTCATCGAAGCGGGGTTTGCGTTCAGCTCCCCGGGAGACTTCGAGGCGATCCGCGCCATCGCCCACCAGGTAGAGGGTCCGATCATCTGCAGCCTGGCGCGGGCCAAGCCCGGCGATGTGGATCGAGCGTGGGAGGCGTTGAAGGGCGGATCTAAAATCCGGATACATACCTTCATTTCCACGTCGGATATTCATCTCAAGCACCAGTTCCGGCTGACCCGGGCGGAGGCGCTCCAGCGCGCGGTCGAGATGGTCGAGCGAGCCCGCGGGTACGTCGAGGACGTCGAGTTCTCGCCGATGGACGCGACCCGATCGGAGGAGACCTATCTCTGCGAAGTGCTCGAGGCCGTCATCGCCGCCGGTGCCACCACGGTCAATATCGCCGACACCGTGGGGTACGCCACTCCGCAGGAATTCGCCGAACTGATCCGCGCCGTGAAGCGACGGGTACCCAACATCGACCGTGCGGTGATTTCGGTCCACTGCCACAACGATCTGGGGTTGTCCACCGCCAATTCCTTGGGCGCGGTGTTGGCGGGAGCCGGACAGGTCGAGTGCACGATCAACGGCATCGGCGAGCGCGCGGGCAATGCGGCGCTGGAAGAGGTGGTGATGGCGCTGCGCACGCGCAAAGATTCGTTCGCCGCCGACACGCGGATCGTGACCGAAGAAATCGCCAAGACCAGCCGGCTGGTGAGCAAGATCACCGGCATGTCGGTTCAGCCGAACAAGGCGGTCGTGGGGACCAACGCGTTCGCTCACGAATCCGGGATCCACCAGGACGGCCTGCTCAAGGAAAAAATGACGTACGAGATCATGCGTCCGGAGTCGGTGGGGGTCGGCAAGACGCATATCGTGCTGGGCAAGCACTCCGGGCGCCACGCGTTTAAGGCGAAGCTCGAGGAACTGGGCTATCGGCCGGGGGAGGCCGAGTTGGATGCCGCGTTCGAGCGTCTCAAGCGCCTGGCCGATCAGAAAAAGGAAATTTTTGAAGAGGATCTGGAGTCGATCGTCTCGGAGGAAATGGACCGGCCGCCCGAGGCGTATCGGCTGGTGTCGATCCGGGTGGAAAGCGGGACCGACCTCGCGCCCAGCGCGACCGTCGAATTGGCGGTCGGCGAGCGGATCATCAAGGCCACTGGACAGGGAGACGGCCCGGTGGACGCGGCCTATCGCACCATCGCCTCCCTCACGCAGACCAAGAGCCGGCTGATTTCGTATGTGGTCAAGGGCATCACCGGCGGGACCGATGCGCTGGGCGAGGTCACCGTCACGGTCGAGGAAGAGGGCAAGTCGGTTATGGGGCATGGCGCCGATACCGATATCATCATCGCATCCGTTCGGGGCTATCTGCATGCCTTGAACAAGCTGGCCGCCCGCGCCTCACGACTCGTCAAGCCCGAACCCCGGGTCGGATTGATCTGACGGGCCGATGACGGTTCCCTGGGTGACAGTCGTCTCGCGCCAAGGATTCTATAGCGTGCTGGGCCTCGGGGGGGTCGGTCTGCTTGCGCTCGTGGCCCGCATCCTGGCCCGCTGGGATGTGCCGGTGGTCTCGGTGCGGCTCATCATGTTGGCCGTCATTCTCTTGTGTCCGGTCTTGCTCGGTCTGGCGATCGGGGTCTGGGGCGGCGAACGCGGAGGGACATGGGGCGCCCGGGGCGTGAGCGCTTTATACGTCGGCGTCGTGATGTGGGCATGGGTTGCGGACGGGGTGTTCCCGGTCGGATTCCGGCTCCCGGGATTTCCTACGCCGCTCTTCGTCACGCTCACGAATATGGGGATCTTCGTCGTCACGATGTACTTCATGCAAACGCTCGGGAGATCGGGAGGACGGCTTGGATCGCGCCTCGCGGCCGCTCACCCCCGGGCGACACCGATTCCGGCGGATCTCGCGTCGGCGCCGGAGCGCGGAGCATCTTCATGAATCCGTATCGCATCGCGTTGTTGCCGGGCGATGGGGTGGGGCGCGAGACCGTTCCGGAAGCGGTCCGTGTGCTCGAAGCGGTGGGCAAGCGGTTCGGCCGGCGGTTCGAATTCCGTGAAGCGATCA
>JBDSOK010000209.1:0-3606 GCA_039914845.1 Nitrospiria bacterium
GCTCGTCGGTCGTGTTATCGTCGATGACGATCACTTCGTAATTGGGATAGTCGAGCTTGGCGAGCGCGTCGAGTGTCTCCTTCACCATCTCGGGCGGTTCGTTGTAGGCCGGTACGTGCAATGAGACCTTCGGGAAATACGCCGTCGTCGGCTCGGGCCGGCGAATGCGCGTCCACCGGATGCGGCTCGTCACGTCCAAGACTTCGTAGCTGTTCGCGATCAACAGGACCAGTGCAAAGGCCTGCATCGCACACAGCAGGATGGCGAACGAGAGACTCAGGGGCCCGAGGTGGGCCTGTACCGTCACCACGCCGGCGTAGACCAAGAATAAGATGCTCACCGACACGGTAGCCGCCATGCAGGCGTGGGCAATGGCATTCCAGCGTTCTGCGAGGGCCACGGTGGTCAAGCCGATGACGGCCGGCAACACCAGCCACGCCGCAGGCGGCGGCTGGACGCCGACGTGTTCCATGATCCACCACGCGCCAAGTTGGAGCCCAGCCACGTAGACCAACGACACCAACCAGTGGCCCCTGTGAAGCCGGGAAGCCACCGCGTAGGCCATGGCCCAACTCAGGCCAAGACAGATGATTTGGTGGAAAAGAAGCTGAACCAGATAATCGATCCCGCACCTCGCTGAGCCGGTTGGCGTGACTCGCCCATCGACGCTGTTGGCGACCTCACAACAGGGACTACCGCCACATTCGGGATATTCCGGGCGTCCTCGGACGATGCCCCCGTGGTGCCCTCAAAACGCCGACGACGCCCAGTCGATCAGGCCCAGCGGGTCGCCAGGGTGGGATTCGATGCAAAGTGCAGGTGGATGTAGCTGGCGGTCACGTTTCGCCAGCGGTACCCCTCAAGGGTTGCGGCGTGGCCCCTCCGACTGGCCACGGCGTAGGCCCGCACCAATTCCCCATCGGGTTCAGGCTCCGTCAGCCACTCCGAGTAGTGAAATTCGTGCCCCCGTGCGCGTTCGCCCTTGGCGAGGTGCGGCAGGTCCTCCAGCGCCTCGACCTCGCGATAGCCGAGCGTCTTGCGCCGGGGCAGCATCCGCACCTCCCCGGGCAAGAGGCCGACCATGGCGTGCCGTCCGCCGTCCAGCGTGTGCAAGGCCCGGGTCAGATACATGAGGCCGCCGCACTCGGCGTAAATCGATCCCCCCTCCCGCCCGAACGTGGCGATCGCCTCCCGCATCGGCCCGCCCGCGGCGAGCCGCGAGGCGTGCAGTTCGGGATATCCCCCTCCGAGATAGATCGCGTCCAGGCCCGGCGGGGGCGTCTCGTCATGGAGCGGCGAAAAGAAGACCAGTTCGGCGCCCGACGCCTCCAGGAGATCGAGATTATCGGGGTAGTAGAAGGAAAACGCTTCGTCGCGCGCCACGCCGATTCGGCGGCGGCGGGAAGCCACGGTTGCCGTGTGCGCCGGGACCTCCAGCGGCGGCGCGCGTTCCGCCAGTTCCGTGACCGCCCGGAGATCGAGCCACTCGCGCGCAAGCGACGCCAGCCGCGCCCGCACCTCGTCGGTGAGGATCGTGCCGTCGGCGGCCGCCAGCCCCAGGTGGCGCTCGGGAATCGCGATCCCCGCCTCCTCCGGAAGCCCGCCGATCACCGTGAGCGGGGTGGTTCGTTCGACGGCTTCTTTGAGCCACGCCAGGTGGCGCGCGCTCCCCACCCGGTTGAAGATCACGCCCGCCAGCGGCAGCTTCGGATCGTACTGCGCGCAACCGAGCGCCAGCGCGGCGGCGGTGGTGGCCATGCCCGAGGCGTCGATCACCAGCAGCACGGGTGCGGCCAGCCACTTGGCGATCTCGGCCGTGCTCCCCGCCTCGGTCGCCGGCCCCGCGCCGTCGTAGAGACCCATCACGCCCTCGATGATCGACAGGGCGGCGCCCTCGCTCGCCCGCGTGAACGACCGCCGCACCGCCTCCTCGCCCATCATCCAGCCGTCCAGATTCCGGCAGGGGCGGCCGGCGGCCAGGGTGTGGTAGGTGGGATCGAGGTAGTCGGGACCGGCTTTGAACGGCTGAATCGCGCTCCCCCGCTCGCGAAGCGCGAGCGTCAGGGCAAGGGTGACGGTGGTCTTGCCCGCGCCGCTGTGCGTGCCGGCAACGAGCAGACGCGGCCGCGTCACGGCGCGCTCGCGGGCGCGATCGCCCGCCGGTAGCCGTGCGAGAACGCGGCGTCGTAGAGGCGGGACCGCGTCCCCTCGGCCTTCAGGAAGCGCCCCACGAAGATCAGCGCAGTCTTGGTGATCCCCGCCCCGCGGATCAACGCGGCGAGGTCGCCGAGTTGGCCCGAGACGATTCGCTCGTCGGGCCAACTCGCGTGGTAGACCACCGCCACCGGCGTGTCGGGCGGATAAGCCGCGAGAAGGTCGGTCTGGACCTGCTTCGCGAGATTGGCGGAGAGGAAGAGCACCAGCGTCGCCTGATGCCGGGCCAGCTCGGCGAGGCGCTCGGTCGAGGGCATCGGCGTCCGTCCCTCGGCGCGCGTGAGGACGACGGTCTGCGAAACCTCGGGCACCGTCAGCTCGCGGCCGAGCGCGGCCGCGGCGGCGAGGAACGAGCTGACGCCGGGCACGACCTCCACCTCCAGGCCGGCATCGAGCAGGGGCCGCGCCATCTCGCCTAAGGCCCCGAAGAGGCCGGGGTCGCCGGAAGCCAGGCGCACCACGCGCCGACCGGACGAGGCGGCGCGGACCATCACGTCCACGATCTCCTCCAGCACCATGACCGCGCTGTCGTAGCGCTCGGTCTCCGGCCGCAACATGGCGAGCACGTCTGGGCTGACGAGCGATCCCGCGTAGACGACGACGTCGGCCTCTTGAAGCAGCCGGACGCTCTTGACCGTCATCAGCTCGGGGTCGCCCGGCCCCGCGCCGACGATGTGGACGGGATACCGCCCGCTCATGCCGCGCCCGATCCCGTGGGGTCCGTCCCCGGCGTCCACCCCGCGGGCCGCGACAGCGAGCGGCCCGGCCGATCGACACCCTGGTACAAGAGTTCGCCCGAGTCGAGGGCGTACTTGTTGGTATACCCCCTCGGGGTGACGAGATAGTCCCCGAACCGGGTGGTGTTCGAGTTGCCGATGAGAATCGTCGTCAGCATTCCCACCTCGGCGTCCTTCATGCACTCCAGGACGGACAGCACGATCCGCTCGCCCTCCCGATACGCGCTCTTGACCACCGCGATCGGCGTCTCGGGCGCCTTGTACTGGAGCAGGATCTCCTGCGCCCGGCCCAATTGCCAGGTCCGCCGCTTGCTCTGCGGATTGTACAGGGCGACGACGAAGTCGCCGCGCCCGGCGGCGTCCAGCCGCCGTTCAATGACTTCCCAGGGCGTGAGCAGGTCGCTCAAGCTCACCGCCGCGAAATCGTGCGTCAGCGGCGCGCCGATCCGCGCCGCCACCGATGAGAGCGCGGTCACGCCCGGCACCACCTCCACCGGAAAATCGCGCCCCGCCTCCCACCCCGTCTCGCGCAGCACCTCGAACACCAGCCCCGCCATGCCGTAGATGCCCACGTCACCGCTGGAGACGACGGCGACCTTGCGTCCCGCACGCGCCGCCTCCACCGCCGCCCGCGCGCGCTCGATCTCCTCGGTCA
>JBDSOK010000241.1:0-16820 GCA_039914845.1 Nitrospiria bacterium
CTGCCCACGATCCTCTCGCGGTGCCAGCACTTTCACTTCAAGCGCGTGGGCCGGCTGGAAATGATCGCCCAGATCAGCCGCATCGCGTCGGACGAGGGCCTCACCATCGACGAGCGCGCGCTTTCGCTGGTGGCGAAGGCCTCCGAAGGCAGCGTGCGGGATGGGTTGAGTCTGATCGATCAGGTGGTGGCGTTCGGCGGCCCGACCGTTCAGGAAGCGGACGTGGTGGCGATGCTGGGGGTGGTGGACCGTGAAGGCTTCGGCACGCTCACGCGCGCGATCGCGGAGAAACAGGCGGGGCGAGCGATTGTCGCCGTCCGCTCCATGCTGGACCATGGCCACGACGTGAAGTTATTGTGCGCCGATCTGGTCGAATACATCCGCCACCTGACGCTGCTGAAGGTGGGCGGCGAAGCGGCGGACGCCCTCGACCTGCCGCACGAGGAGATCCAAGACCTTCGCGGTATGGCTGGCGGGTATGCGTTGGATGAGCTCCAGCGACTCTTCGCCGTGTTTTCACAAGCTCAAGAGGATATTCGGTTCGCCTTTTTCCCTCCCTTCACGCTGGAGATGGCGTTGGTAAACGCCACGCGGGTCGTCGCGCTTGAGCCGATCGAGCGCCTGTTGGCCCGTGTCGAGGCGCTGGGCGGGCCGGGGCGAGGACCGGAGGCGCGCAGTCTCCCCTCACGCGAACCGCCAGCGGCCAAGCCGCGCCTCGCGTCGCGCGCGGAGCGGCCCGTCGAGTCGCCGGTGGCGCGGTCGGCAGGGCTCCCGTCGGGGCCCCAGCCCGATCTTGCCCCCGACCTTCAGGACGTGTGGCGTCATACGCTCAAGCGGGTGTTGGATGAGAAGCCCAATCTGGGTTCGTATCTGGAAGCGGGGCATTTGAAAGGCGGCGGGCCGGATGAGATCGTCTTGGAGTATGACGCGCATCAGGTCGTGTTCGGTGAAATGGTCTCCAAAGAAGACAATCGCGTCTATGTGAGCCGGCTCTTGCGGGAGCTTTCCCATCGCGAATTGGTGTTCCGGGTGGCGTCGTCCTCGGGAACCGGTCGTGCGGTCGTCGACCGGTCGGGCGACCGCCGGGCCGGAGCCGGGGCGCGTGTTCCGACGCCCCCCACGCCTTCGCGCCGATCCGCGGTGTCCGAAGTCGTCGGCCATCCGTTGGTGAAAGAGGCGCTCGATGTGTTCGGTGGAGAAGTGATGGAAGTGCGGGACATGCCGGCGGATCGGCCTCCACCCGATTCCCCGCAACCGGAGTGACCGTGACTGTGACCGATCGTGAGGGAGAGGACGAATGTCGAACAAGCGGATGATGGGAGACCTCATGCGGCAGGCCCAAGCCCTTCAAGAGCGCATGGCCAAGCTCCAGGAGGAGGCGGGACAGCGCACGGTCGAAGGGTCCGCCGGCGGCGGCATGGTGACGGTGATCGCCAACGGCCGGCAGGAGATCCTCTCGGTCAAATTGGACGGGGAGGTCGTCAAATCCCAGGATCAAGACATGTTGCAGGACTTGATCGTGGCCGGCGTCAACGATGCGCTCAAAAAAGCGCAGGCGATGATGGCCGGCGAAATGAAAGGTTTGACCGGAGGGCTCGGCTTGAATATTCCGGGACTCTTCTAGGGATTGCACGGGATGAGCGACGGCGTGTTTCAGCGGGCGGTGGATGCCCTCAAGCGTCTGCCCGGCATCGGCCACAAGACGGCTCAACGTCTGGGGTTTTATCTGTTGAAGATGCCCGAGGCGGAGGCGGGGGCCATCGCTCAGGCCATTTTGGACCTCAAGGCCAAAATTCGCTTCTGCCCGACCTGCCAAAACATTACGGAGCAACCGATCTGCTCGATTTGCGCCGACCCGACGCGGGATCAAACCCGCATTCTGGTTGTGGAAGAGCCCAGCACGCTCTATGCCATCGAGCGCACCGGGGAATATCACGGCCTCTACCACGTGTTGTTGGGGGCCATTTCCCCCTTGGACGGGGTCACTCCCGATGATATCAAGGCCAAAGAGCTCCTCGACCGGCTGCACGGCGAATCCGTCCATGAAGTCATCATGGCGACAGACCCCAACCTTGAAGGGGAGGCCACGGCCTTGTATCTGACCCGTCTGATCAAACCGCTGGGACTGAAAGTCACGCGGCTGGCTTATGGGATTCCCGTGGGCATCGACTTGGAATATGCCGATGACCTGACCTTGGTCAAATCCCTGGAAGGTCGGAGAGAGATGTGAAGCGAATAAAGTTCCCGGCCGCGGGTTTCTCCTTCAATAGGTCAAGGGTCCCACTTTCCACCGTGAGACTAGGTCTTTTTCCCCATTCGGGAGGCCCTTTTAACGTGTTGACTTGTCTCTCTTCCCCGGGCTATGGTAAAGAGGTTCTCCAGTGAACGTCATCAGGGGTGTCCACCTGTCGGTTGACAAGGTTCACGGCGATCCACTATGATGATGGACTGATCAGCTAGCACCGTGATAAATTGAGGTTTTTCGGGTTGTTGAAGTGTCGAAAGGGAGGGGGCCATGCAATCAACGTCTGTGATTGGAACCGCCAATAAAAAGGGGCAGATCTACACCGATCCTCGCCACCTCTTTTTCGAAGCGCCGAGGGTCGCGTCCTTTTTAACCGGGAGTGAAGTCATCAAAGAAGCCATCCGGCGGGCCAGCGTCGACGTCATGGTCGCCTATCCCATCACGCCGCAGAGCGAGGCCGCGGCGCTGATCGGTGAGCTCTTTGCCGAAGGCTATGTCGGCGATTACATGCGGGGTGAGAGCGAGTTTGCGGTGATGTCGCAATGCGCGGGTGCGGCGTTCGGTGGCGCGCGGGTCTTCACCACCACCGCCGGTCCCGGCACGCTCCGGGCGTTCGAGAATTTCCCGATGTGGGCCGGCGCCCGTCTGCCCATTCAGGTGATTGTCACCTGTCGCGGAATCAATTCGCCGCTCAATATCCAACCCGATACCCTCGAAATTTCGTTCTTGCTCGATACCGGCATGTTGGTGTGGCACGCTGAAACGGCGCAGGACTTCTTCGACTGGATTCTGATGGGGTATATCGTGGCGGAACAACCCGACGTCCATATTCCCTTGGCCGTCTGCTGCGACGGATTCTTCGTCACCCATACGAAAGACACGGTGATGCTGACCCCCGCCGACATGACGCTTCCCCCGTATGATCCCTATCGCTCGCCCGTGCCGTGCATGGACATGGAATGTCCGCCCGTCCGGATGATGCGCGATCCGTTCGTCATGAAGTCCAATTACATCAGTTACGCGACCCATGCCTCCTGGCAGCAGGAGATCCGTGCGGCGTGCGAGCGCTCGCGGAAACATACCATCGCGATGATGGGCGGGCTGATCGAGACGGAAAACGTCGATGCGGAGATCCTGATCGTGGCGTCCGGCACCGCCGTGTCGCAAGGCCGTGAGGCGATCCGCTTGCTTCAAGAAGAAGGGCTGAAAGTCGGGTTGGTGAAGGTCAAGAGTCTTCGTCCGTTTCCCACCGAGGAAATCCGTCAAGCCACCAAGCATGCCAAATGGATTTTGGTGCCGGAGTTTAACGTGGTGGGATGGTTGGCGCGGGAGATCAGCGCCATCATCGAACGCAATGATCGCGTGATCGCCGGTCCGCACGTGGCCGGGGGCATGACGATGCCGCCCGAAGTGATCGTCGAAAAGATCCACAGCGTGATCAAACTCGGGAAAGGGGAACTGGTCCATGGGTAAGGACAAAATTCGCATCAACGAAGAGTTCTACGACATCATGCCCTTGGAATACCGGGACATGGTCGAGAACGCGACCTATGGGAATGAGGCCCGCGGATGGAAAGACATCGGCCTCAAGAAGGAATTGATCGAAGAGCACTCGCTGTGTGCGGGATGTCCCGAGTCGATGGCGTTTCGATATATTCTGGCGTCGATGCCGGCTCCGGAAGACACCGTCATGGTCGGCTCCACGGGCTGCACCAGCCTCGTCTTCCCTCATGTGGCGGTGCACAACATCCACTCGCTCTTCGGCAATCAAAACGCAATCGCCACGGGGCTCAAGCGGGCGCTGACCGTCCGGTTTCCCGATAAGATCAAAGACGTGGTGGTCTTGGCGGGAGACGGCGCAACGGTCGACATCGGTCTGGACATGACCTTGCAGGCCTGGTTCCGAGGCGAGAAATTCACCACCATTTGTTTCGATAACGAATTGTACGCCAACACCGGCGGCCAGGAGTCTGGGTTGATGCAGAAGGGCTTCGTGGCCAAGATGGCCCCGACGGGCAAGAAATTCGACAAGGTCCGTCTGCCTGAGATTGCGCGGGAGTCCGGCTGCCACTATGTGGTCAACATGACCGTCAGCCAGCCGGGAAAAGTGGAGAAGGTCATCAAAAACGCGATCTATATTGCGCGGGAGCTTGGACCGACTTACGTGCAACTGTACACCCCCTGTATTTTAGAGATCGGCAAGCAGAGCATGGAAGGGTTGCAGGAGATGCGCGATGCGGAGAAGCCCACCGAGCGGTTTGCGTATAAGGAATTCATCACCGATGAGGCCAAGGCCTTTTTAGCCGATCTGGATGCCAAGCGGAAAGCGAAAGTCGCAGCTCAATTGGCGGCCAAGTAGGAGCGGATATGCGAAAACGGCTGAATATTCGAATCTCGGGATTGGGAGGACAGGGCGCGGTGACGTCGGCCCATCTTCTGGCGATGGCCGCCAATAAAGACGGGAAATACGCGATCTCCAACCCCTTCTTCGGAGCCGAAAAGCGTATGGCCCCCGCGGAGAGCTATGCCAGAATCGGACATGAGCGCATCTTCGATCGCGGCGAGATCGTCTATCCCGAAGTGGTCATGATCTATCATCCCCAGGTGATCACGATGGGGAAGAGCTATACCATGCCGTTCTATTCAGGCATCAAGCGGGACGGTCTTGTGGTCATCAACTCGAGTGAGCCCCTCCTCTCCAAGGATGATCTCAAAACGCTTGCCGACCTCAATGTCGGAGTCTTCTACATCGACGCGACAAAGGTGGCGTTGGAGGTCGCCGGAACAGAGTTGTCCAGCAATATGGCGATGATCGGGGCCATGTCCGGTATCACCAAAATCGTCACGCTTCAGGCGTTGGACTTGGCGATCCAGGACCGTTTCGGTAAAAAATATGTCGCATCAGGCGGCACGGCGACCCTCGATGAGGCCATCAAGAAGAAGTTCGCCAAGAAGGAACAACTGCTGGCCAAAAATATGGCGACGGTGACCAGAGCTTATGAGATGGGTTGTGCGTGGGCCGAGGCGAACGACCGCGTGGAAGTGTACGAGGCGGCTCAGGGAGAACGGTTGAATGTATAATGTCGCATTTGTAGAAGACGAAAAGTGTGTTGCCCAAAAGGGCTGCAGACTGTGTATCATGTATTGTCCCGAAGCCGACTGCATCAAGTTGGATACGACCAAGATGAAGGCCTATGTGGTTGTCAGCCGGTGTAAAGGATGTGATTTGTGCAAAGTCGTCTGCGACGCGGCCAAACATAACGCCATTATTATGGCGCCGGTCAATGGGGCGACCGGGGAAATCGATCTCTCAAAACATACCGCAGAAGTCGCGGGATTGGGCCAGGCCTACCAATAGCGCCATTTCGACGGTGAAGAATGATCGAAGCCCCATGGCGATCCATGGGGCTTCGTCCGTTGCAGCACAAGGAGCCAGGGTATGACCGAAGAATTTCAGGAAGCTCTTCTCCAGGTCGCAAAGGCCATGGACGGATTGACCACCGCGTTCGAACATCGTGTCACCGAACTGCGTGCAGTCAGCAACTCCGACGAACAGGTCGGTGAGGTGATCAAGGCGATCCAGGCGGTGAAGGACAGCGGAGCGATTTATCTCACCTGGGCCAATCACTACGCCAAGCGGATCTCAGATCAGGACGGAAACGATGAGGACGAGGATCTGATGGACGACGCCATGGAGACCGACGCGTAGAAATCTTTATCGGGATATCCCCCGCGCGGTCTCTCCCGCCTTTTCTTGAAATTTCAAGGGTCCTGTGCTATAAGTTAGCCCGATTCTGGAGGGTAGGCATGGCCGATTCCGGCTTGGTGATGTATGAGGAAGAGTTCAAAGTTATCGACGCTGAACTCGCCAAGCTCCATCAGCAGGCTAATGCCAAGCTCACCTTTCTCGTCGATAAAAACGGTCAATTGATTACCAGTGTGGGCGAGACCGCCGGGGTCGATACGACATCCTTGGCCTCATTGACCGCCGGGAATATTGCGGCAACCGGCGGGATGGCGAAGCTCCTCGGCGAGAAGGAGTTCTCCATCCTGTTTCACGAGGGGGAGAAGGACAATATTCACATTTCGATCATCGGCCAGCGCATCATCTTGGTGGTGATCTTCGATCAGCGATCGTCTCTCGGCTTGGTGAGGCTTCGAGCCAAAAAGTCCACTGATATCCTCGTCAAGATTTTCGACGACATCTTCCTCAAGGTGGAAAAAGAACGGGGCGTCAAACAGGTGGTCAAGTCCCCGTTCGCCGAGATTACGGAAGAGGACATCGAAAAGCTGTTCGGATAGGAGACGATTCCGGATGTCCTTCATCAATTACTCGGCTCGTGAGATCAACTGTAAGATCGTCTATTACGGTCCCGGCTTATGCGGGAAGACGACCAATTTACTGTACCTCTATAAGAAAACCAATCCGGACAGTAAAGGGAAAATGATTTCGTTGGCCACCGAAACAGAGCGAACGCTTTTTTTCGATTTTCTCCCGCTGTCGTTGGGCAGTATTCGCGGATTTAAGGTTCGCTTCCATTTATACACCGTTCCCGGACAGGTGTTTTATGACGCCAGCCGGAAGCTCATCCTGCGCGGCGTCGACGGTGTCGTGTTTGTGGGCGATTCGCAGGTCGAACGGATGGAAGCGAATGTGGAGAGCATGGAGAATCTCCGGAAAAACCTGCAGGAGCAGGGATTCAATCCCGAAACGATCCCGTGTGTGATTCAATATAATAAGCGGGACCTCCCCAATGTGGTGTCGGTTTCGGAAATGGATAAAGCGCTCAATAACAGGAAAGCGCCGATCTTTGAAGCCGTGGCCATGAATGGCACGGGGGTTTTTGATACCCTGAAAGAAGTGTCCAAACAGGTCATCTTGGAACTGAAAAAGCAGGCGTAAGTCAGGTATAATCCCTCCACTTTCCCCGGTAGCTCAGCTGGCAGAGCGGTCGGCTGTTAACCGATTGGTCGCTGGTTCGAATCCGGCCCGGGGAGCCAATCTGTCGTGCCTTGCCCGAGATTCCGGAACCGCCGTGCCGTGTGGGGGCGTTCCGGATCTCGGGTTTGGTTATCTGAGCGATGTCCTGCTCACCTTGCTCCGCTCCGAGACTCTGTGGTAGCGTAGCCACGTTTGACCTCAAAAGGAGTCTGCGATGTTTCCCGCCCAGACGGTAATCGTTCCGGTCGATTTCAGTCCCTGCGCATTGGCCGCATTATATTATGCGGTGGCCGTGGCCGAGCCTCAGGGCGGCTCCATCCACCTGATCCATGTGGTCAATCCCGCCGCCACCGGCCTGGCCGCTTCGGAAGCGCTCAGCAGCGAGGTCGCGGAATGTTTTCGGGATCGGTTGGCGGCGCTGAGTGAGCCCTTGGTGTCCCGGGGACTGCGAGTCTCGCCCCACACCTTGGTGGGCCAGATCGACGATGAGATTCTGACCGCAGCACATCGGTATGGGGCGGATTTGATCGTCATGGGGACTCACGGTCGTGCAGGGTGGGGACATGTTGCACTGGGGAGCATAGCGGAACGCATCGTGCGCCGGGCGGAATGTCCCGTTCTGACGGTCAAAGATCGGCGTATGCTCGATCGCCTTGACCTGGAAGTGTCCGCCGACGAAGTGTCGAACTAGGACGTCGACTCATCGGCCGGTTTTACAGGCCCGATTTGATTTTCAATACACCTGGATCGCGAGACGCGACCCGGATGAGCCTGGCCTACCGCTCCGTTCGGTGCATCGCCTCGATCAGGACTTTCGCCACCTCGGGCCGTGAAAATTCCACCGGGGGAATGATCCCGTTGCTCAGCATCTCGCGGACCTTCGTGCCCGACAGCGCCACGTGGTGGGTCGGTTCGTGGGGACACGTTTTGGTGGAGGCCATGCCGACGCATTCACGGCAGTAGAACGTGTGGTCGAAAAACAAGGGGGTGATGCCCAGTTCGCCGTCCGCAAATTCCGTAAAGATGTGGTGGGCGTCGAACGAGCCATAAAAATTACCGACCCCCGCGTGATCCCGGCCGACGATAAAATGGGTGCAGCCGTAGTTTTTCCGGACCAAGGCGTGAAAGATCGCCTCGCGCGGTCCGGCATAGCGCATCGCCGCGGGCAGCACGCCCAGCAAGGTGCGTTTTGCGGGGTAGTAGTGATCTAAGAGGACACGGTAGCATTTCATCCGCACATCGGCCGGGATGTCGTCGGATTTGGTCTCCCCGACCAGCGGGTGAATGAAGAGACCGTCCACGATTTCCAGCGCGCATTTTTGGATGTATTCGTGCGCGCGATGGATGGGGTTGCGCGTCTGAAAGCCCACCACCGTGTTCCATCCCCGCTCGGCAAACGCTTGGCGGGTCTGGGCCGGGTCCAGCCGATAGTCGTGGAATTCCCGGTGTTCCTGCCGTCGGATCACGTCAACCGGTCCGCCGAGCAGGACGTCGCCGCGTTTGAAGAGATAGTCGACTCCGGGATGCTTGGGGTCTTCGGTTCGATAAATGGCCCGCGCGGCGTGTGCTTTGTCTCGTTGGTAGCGTTCTTCCAAATGCAGGAGGCCGAGCACCGTCCCCTGTTCGTCGGTCAGCGCGATCTCCTGCCCGTCCTTGAGTGTCCCTGCGCGTTCGCGATCCACCGCCAAGATGATGGGCAAGCTCCAGGGAAGCCCGTTGGCCAGACGCATGCCGTCCCGCACGCTCTCATAATCTTTTTGTCCCATGAAGCCTTCGATGGGGCTATAGCCCCCTACCGCGATCAGATCGAGATCCGACTGTTCCCGAGCGTTGAGGACGACTTTCGGCAACCCCGCGGCGCGTCGTTCGGCCTCGGCTCGATGGTCGATGGGGACCATCCGGTTGATGAGGTGTCCGCCATGAGGCAGGGAGGGGATCGGCATGTCCGAGAATCCTTTCCTGGGCTTGAATACGCCGCCACCCCTCGAGACCGCGAGGGGTGGCGGAATGGGTCAACGGCGACGTCGGACGGTCCGGCTACGACGCCTTGTTTTCGATCACCAGTTTATAATGACCGGCTTCTTCTGCGAGCGAAATGATGCGATAGCCGTCGCTCTTGACGCTGCGGGGAACATTCTCAGCAGGCTCGCCCGCGTCCAAGAGGACTTCCAGGATCTGCATCGGATCCATGTCTTCCAGTTGGAGCTTGGTGCGCACATAATTCATGGGGCATGCCACCCCCAACAAGTCGAGCTTGATTGACGGGGAGGGTCCGGCGGCGGCCGGTACGTGAGCCGGGGCTGACGTCGCCGCGGCGGAGACTTTGAGCGAGGCGTCGATCTTGCTGAATGCCGTCTTACAGGCCGCTGCGAGCGTCTTGGCGTGGTCGACGTAGTCCCGCGCTCCCTCGGCGGTCATATGGGTCTTCAACGCATCGGCACGGGCCCGGATCGCCCCATACACCTCGGCCGAAATGACGCCCTTTTGGACCATCCGCTGTTCGAATTCCTTCAGGATCAATTCATGGCTGGTGGGCTCGACCGCCTGGGTGACGAGCAGCGCTTTGGCTGAGGCGATGAGGCCCAGCTCCGCGCGCGTGACCGCATCGACGGGTTTGCCCTTGTCTAAGAGCACGCTCGCGTGCGCCAGCTCATATTTGGCGTCTTCGAAATGCTGCTCGACCATATTGATCACCCCACCCGCGCATTCCCCCGCGCCGGCCTCATCCAAGCTGAAGGGGGTGTCCGCGCCATAATCGAGATAGTCGCTCGCAGCCTCGTTGAAGGGAGGCAAGCCGGCCAAGGGGGTCAGGGCCTCGATAATCGGGGTTTTCCCCACGCGGTCGACATAGGCATTAAACGATTCGCCGTCCTGCCGGTGCTCACGGTACAGGGCCAGCAAGCGATCGACGACCTCGGGAATCCGCTTGGCGGGATACTTGCCTGCCAAGAGACCGAAGGCGACGCCCTGGTCGCTGGAACGACCGCCGAGATGGAGTTGATAGGCGGGGATCAAATGGCCGTCACTCTTCAGTCCCAGGCCGTGAAAGCCGATCGAGGCGATGTGATGTTGCGCGCACGAATTGGGACAGCCGCTGATTTTGATGTCGATGTCCTGCAAATCGTCCGCGTAGGCGGCGCCGCGTTCCACGAGATGGTCGGTCAGCGCCCGCCCGATGCCCTTGGAGGAGGTGATGCCGAGGCCGCAGGTGTCGGCGCCGGGGCACGCGATGACGTCGCCCACCCGCTGTGCACCGGGCCGCCCCAGTCCGATCTCAGACAGGGCGCGATGCAGGGCGGGGAGATCCGCGTCAGCCACCCAGCGCAAGAGGAAATTCTGGGTGACGGTGGTGCGGATCGTGCCGTGGGCGAACCGTTCGGTGATCCGGGCGAGGCCGCGCAATTGATCGGCGTCTAAATCGCCGATCGTCAGCGTGACGAGCGCGGCGGAATAGCTAAATTGTTTTTGAGCCCGGACGTTCGTGGCTTTCCAGGCGAGCACGTCGGGCGTCAACTCTACGCCGTTTGTCTCGCGACGCGCCCCGTTGGTCGGGATCGGTTCGGAGGCCAGGTCGAATCGCGTCAGGCTTGAGGCGGTGCGGCCCTCCCGCAGAAAGGCGTACTCCTCGGCATAGAGGGCGTAGAACTTCTCAAATCCGCTTTTCTCAATGAGGAACTTGATCCGTGCGAGATTGCGATTCTTGCGATTGCCGTAGCGGTTGAACACACGCATCACCGCTTCGCAGCGGAGATGGAGTTCCCCCGCCGGCACCCACTCTTCCAGCAGATAGGGTTTCTTGGGACTGGCTCCGAGTCCTCCGCCGACGGTCAGCCGGAATCCGACCTGCTCCCGCCCGTCGATCGTCTGGGTGACCGCCAGGACGCCGAGATCGTGAATGCCGGTCAACGCGCAGTCGCTCGCGCAGCCGGAAAACGCGAACTTGAACTTGCGCGGCAGGTTTTCGCAGACCGGGTTGCGCAGGAAATGATAGGCAATGGCGTTGGCGTACGGCGTGACGTCCACCACTTCGCCGGGGCAAATCCCGGCGTAGGGACACGCCGTAACATTCCGCACGGTGTTGCCGCAGGCCTCGCGCGTGGTCAGCCCGACCTCGGCGAGGAGGCGCATAACGGTACCGGTCTGTTCCAGCTTGACGTAGTGCATCTGGATATCCTGCCGGGTCGTCACGTGCGAGATGCCGGTCGAATAGCGTTCGGAAATATCCGCCATGCGCACGAGCTGAGGCGGGGTCAATCCGCCATAGGGAATCTTGATCCGAACCATCTGAACGCCTTCTTGGCGCTGACCGTAGATGCCGTGCTGAAGGCGGAACCGGCGAAAGACCTCGGGATGGATCTCGCCGCGCTGAAAACGTTCGGCTTCGCGCTCGTACTGCGTGATTTCCTCTTCGATCTCTTGAGGAATCGGGTGCGTCGCAATCTCGGGCTGTGCCATCAATGCTCCTTACGCGCGCTTACTGTGCCGGGGCGCCGGCGCGACTATGCAGACCGCATTCTTTGTGTTCCGGAGATTCCCACCACCACCGGCCGGCGCGGACGTCTTCGCCCGGTTTGACCGCGCGGGTGCAGGGCGCGCAGCCGATGCTGGGAAAACCCTGATCGTGGAGCCGATTGTAGGGAACTTTGTGGAGCTTGATATAGTCCCAGACCTCGGATTCGGTCCAGTTGATCAAGGGATTGATCTTCGCCATGCCGCCGTGGGCGGTATCGATCTCGATCATCGGCATCTCCGCGCGGGTCACCGCTTGCGCGCTGCGAAGCCCGGTGATCCAGGCCCGCATCCCGTCCAACGCGCGCCCCAACGGCTCGACCTTGCGGATGCCGCAGCATTCCTTGCGGTTCTCAACGCTCTGATAGAACAGATTGGCGCCCTTGGCCCGCACCATCTGTTCCACCGCGTCATGCCGGGGGAAGTAGGTCTCGATGGCGACGCCGTAGCGATCGCGGATCGCGTCCATGACCTCGTACGTTTCCGAATGTAAGCGCCCGGTATCCAGGCAAAAGATTCGGGGAGACGGGGTGAGTTTGGCCAGCATATCGACGAGCACCACGTCTTCCGCGCCAAAGCTGCACGCGAGCGTCATGGCGGAGCCGAATTCTTCCAGCGCCCATTTAAGGACCGTCTCGGGGGACTGGTTTCGGTATCGGGTATTTTCGCCGTCGAGTTGTTGCCGGGTCAACAGTGTACTGGTCGTGTTCATCCTGGATTCGCTCCTCGGTCAAGGGTGTGTCGGTTGTCGCCTGATGATGAGTGGCGCCCATCGTCGACCGTACGCCGTGGCCCGCGCCCGGGTCTCGGTGGGCATCTCGTAGTCGGAGGAAAGACCCCTCGGTGCCCCGGAAAATTTCTTCTGAGGTGTGAAAATACCCCTGGACGTCTCTTCCACCTGAAACCCTTATAATTGCAAGACTATACGGACTGATCAGGGGAGTTGTCAAGGTGAGTTCTCTCCTCAGGATGGGTGGCGGCTTGTGATTCGTCGCGGCGTTCTGCTATCGTAGCTGCCGTGGGTCGAGGGTCCTGATTAAGTGGATATTCCGTGGTCCGCCATTCTGGGTATTTTCGCGCTGGTGCTCGCCAATGGATTTTTTGCCGGCGCCGAAATCGCCATCCTGACGGTTCGGAAAAGCCGCATCCTGCAGTTGGCCGAGGAGGGGAAACACCGCGCGCGCGAAGTGCAGCGCCTCCAATCCGACCCCGACCGATTTTTAGCCACGATTCAGATCGGCATCACGGTCATCAGCGCGCTGGCCGGCGCGGTGGGAGGCATCACCGCAATTGAAAGCCTCAAGCCCTATCTCGATCAGATTCCCTACCCCCTGCTCCGCGATGCCAGTGAAGGCATCGCGCTGACCGTCGCCGTGGTGTCGATCTCGTATCTCTCGCTGGTGCTCGGGGAGTTGGTGCCCAAATCGCTGGCGCTCCGGTATCCGGAGCAGATTGCCCTGTGGGTGGCCTGGCCGATCGAAGTACTCGCCCGGCTCTCATCCCTCGTCATCAAACTGCTGACCTGGTCCAGTCGCATTCTGCTCAAGCCCTTCGGGGCCATCCCGGACAATGCCTTCGTGTCGGAAGAAGAGATCAAAAGCTTGATGCTGGAAGGGCGTGAGAAAGGCGTGTTCGATCCGACCGAACAGGAATTGATTCATTCGGTCTTCGAATTCACGGATATTTCGGTGAAGGAAGTGATGGTGCCGAGACCCAAGATCCACGCCATCAAACTCGATACGCCCATCGAGGCGGTGCTGACCGATATCACCGAAAACAAATTTTCCCGGTATCCCGTCTATCGGGAGGACATCAACGATATTTGCGGCATCGTCTACTCCAAGGATTTTCTCGACACGATGGTGCGGCGGGCTCCGATCGATCTGAAAACCCTCATGCACCCCGCGTATTTTGTCCCCGAAAGCATGAAAGTCAGCCATTTATTGAAGGAAATGCAGCGCCGTCACACGCAGATGGCGATCGTCGTCAATGAATACGGTTCGGTCGAAGGCCTGGTGACGATGGAGGATCTCATCGAAGAAATCGTGGGAGAAATCCGGGACGAATATGACCTGGAGGAGCGGCCGGTCGAGCACCTCAAAGACGGGTCGCTGGTGGTCGACGCGTCCCTCTCGGTTCGCGATTTGCGGGAGGAGTTTGGTCTCCCGATCCCCGAATCACCTCTCTACGAAACACTGGGGGGGTTCGTGATGGCGCAACTTCAAAATATTCCCCGAAGCGGGGCCATCACCCACTACAGTCAGCACAAATTCACGATCGTCGATATGGAAGGCCGGCGCATTATGAAAGTGAAAATCGAAAAGAGCCCCGGCGTGATCGAAAAGGTCTCGTCCTCTACCGCCGTGCGCTGAGCTGTTCGCTCACATAGGTCCGATACCACCGTCGGAGCGCGGTGCCGATCGGTCCCGGTCGGCCTTCCCCAATCGACACGCCGTTCACGGCCGTCACCGGAAGCGTTTCCATCCCCGTGTTGGTCAGCAGGATCTCGTCGGCCTCCCGCAGGTCGTCCGAGGACAGGAGCGCCTCCTCGCAGGGAATGCCCTCTCGCCGCGCGAGGTCCATGACGATCGCGCGCGTGATGCCCGGCAACAACCCGAGCGACGCGGCCGGCGTGCGCACGCGGCCGTCAGCCACGCAGAAAATATTGCTCACGCTGCCTTCCACCACGAGCCCCGCTTCGGTGCATAACACCGCTTCGTCCGCTCCGCGCGCCATGGCCTCGCGTTTGGCCTGAACCCGCGTCAGATAATTGAGCGATTTGATCGAGTGGGTGAGGGACGCGGCCGGCGCGTACACCGTCTCGGCGACGACCAGCGAGGCGCCGCGCAGATACAGGTCGTCGGGATAACCGGCAAAGGGCCGCTGGATGACGATGATCGTGGGCCTCGCGGCGTCATCAGGCGTCCATCCCTCGGACGCGCCTCGCGTCAGCGTGGCGCGCACGATCGCTTCTCGGAGGCCGTTGCGTTCGATCAGTTCCTCAATCACCCGCATGAGGGCCGATGGGGCGGGGAGGCGGGACAGTCCCAGGCTCGCGGCCCCCTGGAGCAGACGATCGACGTGCCGCTCGAGCAAGAAGGGCTGTCCCTCGTAGACCCGTATGGTATCGAAGACCCCGTCTCCGTATCGCAACCCTCGGTCGTGGACGGACACCACCGCGTCACGGTCGGGCACGAATTTCCCGTTGAGATAGGTCCACACGTCCATTATTTCAGCGCCTCGAAGAGCGCTTGCGCTTTGTCCATGGTTTCCCGGTACTCGCGTTCAGGGATCGAGTCGGCGACGATGCCCGCGCCGGCATGGAACGACAGCCGGCCTCGCTGAAGTACGAGGGTGCGGATCGCGATGCTCCAATCCATTTGGCCGGACCAGGACAGATAGCCGATGGCGCCGGTGTAGAGGCCGCGTGGCACCGGCTCGAGTTCCTCGATGATTTCCAGGCAGCGGACTTTCGGCACCCCGGTCACGGTGCCGCCAGGGAAAACCGCGTCGAGCAGGTCGGCCGGCCCGGCGTCGGGCCTCAGCGTTCCCCGAATGTTGGAGACGATGTGCATGACGTGGGAGTAGCGTTCGGTGGCCATCAACTCATCCACCTTCACGCTGCCGTACGTACAGACCCGGCCGAGATCGTTGCGTTCCAGGTCGACGAGCATGAGGTGCTCGGCCCGCTCCTTGTCATGGACCAGCAGCTCCGTGGTCAGCCGCTCATCGTCGGAGGCATCGGCGCCCCGCGGGCGCGTGCCGGCGATCGGCCGCGTCTCGGCCTCGCGGCCTTCCAGACGGACCAAGCGTTCAGGTGATGAACTGATGATCTGGACATCGCCGACATGCAGATACGCGGCGAAGGGCGAGGGGTTGATCGCCCGCAGACGGCGATACCACTCGAAGCCGTCCCGATCGCCGACGTCGGCGGTAAACCGTTGGGCGAGATTGGCCTGGAAAATATCCCCATCCGCGATATACGCCTTCGCGCGCTCCACCATGGCGGCATAGGCACGGGGCGACGTGGTGGGGGCCGGCGCGATGGGACCTCCGGAGTCGGGCGATGTGGGGACATTCCCTCGGATTTGTGCGGCGACCATCGCGGCGGCCAGTTCGTGCAGGCGATCGAGCCCTTCGGCCAGTAACCGCCGGCGGGATTCGCCGAGCCACCGATCGGCGGGCGGGCAGAAGATCAGCGCGATGGTGCGATCGAGGTGATCGAAGGCCGCCATGACATCCACGAACATCCAACCGACGTCCGGGACGTCGCCGGGGCGGAACGCCGTGCCGACCCGGTGGTGGCGCCGGGACAGGCCGTACCCCAGGTAGCCGACCGCGCCGCCGATCAAGGGCGGAAGGCCGGGCACGGCGACGCCGATCGGCGCCGATCGCTCCCAGAGGGCGCACGCGTCGACGAGCGGATCAGCGGAGGGTCGTCGGCACGGGGTGGATCGGGCGTGTCCTCGATCGTCATACTCGCGATCGTCCATCAGTCCGTCTCCGGCCGTGATCACGCGATAGGGCGCCCCCCCGAGAAAGGAATACCGTCCCCATGAGCCGGGCCCCGCGTCGGGTCTCAGCCCGCTTTCGAGAAGAAATGAGCCGGCGCCTCGCCGGAACAGGGGGTACAAATCGGCGGGGGTGGATTGACCGGCGGGGACCCGACCGATCAGGGGATGCGGCGTAGGGTGCCGAAGAAACGCCGCGTCGTTCGTGATCACGCGTCATCTTTGCGTAGCCGCTGCGACGATGTCAAGACGCCCCCGTACTTGATTTCTTGAACTCGCTGGTGTATCTCTATCCCGGCTTTGCGGGTGACAGTTCCGTTTGGAATAGCCACGCAAGGACTATCGACGAGAGGAGGTGAGATGATGAAAAAATTGGTGGTAATGACTCTGATTGCGGCCCTGGCGTTCCTCCCGTTGACGGGATGCGAATCTAAAAAGCTCAAAGATGAGAACGCCAGCCTGAAACAGCAAGTGGATTCGTTGACCAACGAGAAAAACGGCTTGGCGGCCAAATCCGACGAGCTGAGCAAGGCGAACGCCGATCTGCAGCAAAAGGTGACCGAGCTTGAAATGAAAGTCGAGGACCTATCCAAGCCCAAAGCGGCTCCGAAGG
>JBDSOK010000271.1:0-5807 GCA_039914845.1 Nitrospiria bacterium
CCATCAAACGACAGGTGGGCTCCCATCGCATCCTTTCCCGCAACTGACGGCCTGACGTCGTTTTCGTAACGGATTTTCCTCAAGGGCTCGCGCAATGCGTCGAGCGAGGATACGAACGATGAAGATACAAAACAAAACTCCCATTGATCTGGCCAAGCTGAACGCCAAGCTCCGGGCGTGGCAAAAGCGGCATGATACGCCGGCGAAGGTGGCGGCGGCGCATCGAAAAGTCCTGCTGGAGCGGGTGGTTCAGTCGATGGCGTTCGAGAACGAAGCGGTGAGTATGGAGCGGCTCAAGACCCTCCTGAAGACCCGGAAGAAGAAAACCGCGTAAGGAAGAATGCGTGGCGGAGGACTGTAAAGCGAAGGTCGTTCCACCCGCTGGAATCTGATCTCCGCGTCTTACGCCGCCAGCGTGACCTCGGCGACGACGGTGTCCCATGGCACGAGCACGCGCTCGTCTTTGTCTCGCGAGAGCAGGCCGACGTGTTCGAGCGCTCGCACGTCGGTGTGGACGTTCTTATAATCTCGGCCCAGCGCTTTGGAGAGCGCTCGCACGGTCAGAGGGCCTTCCTGCCGCAGGCGTCGCAAGAGGGTCCAGCGGGACGGGGTCAACGTGCGTAGGAGTGTTTCGAGATTGTCGAACGTCAAGCGCTCCTGACGCGCGATGGTCTCTCCTCGTTCGACTTTTCGCCAGGTCTCGACAAACCGTTGGGTCGATTGCTCAAGGCTGCCCACGCCGATGGTCATTCTTTTCTTGCTCATGAAGTGAACCTCCTCGCCCGGGTCACGTCCGCGAGAAAATCGGACACGAGCGTTTCAACGTCGACAAACGGATAGGGAGCCTCGCGCTCCTTGTCGTGACGATGATCGCCCTTTCCCGTCTCGTTGTCATAGCGCACAAGACACCGACCATCCGCCGAGCCGTAATAGAGTCGATACTTGATGCCGTGGGGACGATCGGCTGTTTTTCGGGGTAGCTGCCAGATCACCATTTCTATGATTGATCCGTCGGGAAGAACGTGTTTCTCCCGAAAGAGCGGCATGGCAACCATATGGTATTTTGTACCATATAAAAGGCGTGGCGGTCAATCGCAGCTCGTCCCGCTATTCACTCTGTCGGCGGCCCTTCCTTGCGCTCTTCTTCTTCCCACGCTCCCACAATTTTCCGGTTCCTCCGCCTCTTCACCGCGTACGCCACGAACGCCACGGCCATCATCACCACCCAAAGGGCGGACGTGCTCGTGATCAGCGGAATCCAGGTGTAGCGCCGATCCAGGTGCGCGCGCCAGCGTGCTTCGAAGCGCGATTCGGACACACCGAACACCGAGATGAGCGCGTCTTCGAACGTGTTCCCCTCGGCCAGCCGGGCCACGAAGTCGGCAAAGGCGGGACGGCCGTAGGTGGCGATCATGTGGCCTATGAGGGCTTCACTGAGCAAATACGCGGTCGCCGCGTCGGCCTCGGTTCTTCCCAAGAAGCGGGTCAGTTCATCCAGAGGCGGCACGCCGCGGCCCAGCACCGCCCGGACCAGAGCCCATTCGTGCTGTGGGCGCCATTCACCGGCCTCGTACATCGCAACGCCCTCGTGCAACCAACGCGGCGCCGGCTGGTTGCCGAATCGGGCGCCGAGGACCAGGTGGGTGAGTTCATGGACGAAGATCGTCCCGGCGTCCTGGCGCGGGGAGCCGGGGGCATGATAGGAGCGGATGACCATCGTCATCACCTCCGGGTAGGCGACTCCCGAGGCCCACGCTGGGAGCGGGCGGTCAGGGGGTTGGAACTGATTGAAGGCGTGATCGGTGTGCGCCAGGACGACGGTGATCGGTGCGGGGGGCGTGTGGCCGAGGTCGGCCGTCACGCGCGCCCACGCCCGATCGGCGATTCCTTCGAGCGCTTGCACCAAGGGCCGGTCCGCCTCCACGTAACGGAAGACAAAGGGCGCATGAGTCGTCTCGACCGTCGCGTCGCCGAAGGCCGCCCTGGTGCCCGGTTCGCCGCCGCAGAGTGTGATTACGAGGACCAGCCAGGCGGCTGCCGGGCGATTTATCGATCGCTTCGTTTGCGGCATTTTGAAAAACCAGCCGTCCCCACGCCTTTAGTCGGTCGGGCTGATCTGGAGCGCCATGTCCAGATTTGCCCGCGCGTCGGGGTGGGTGGGGTCGAGCGAGAGGGCGTGGCGGAACGCGGCGGCAGCTTCCGAGAGTCGCCCTTGTTCCGCGAGTGCGATGCCGAGACCGTTGAAGAGGTCGGCGTGCGGAGCGAGCGTTGCGGCCGCGCGGTATTCGGTCTCCGCTTCGGTCCATCGCCCCGCGTCCGCAAGAAGTTCGGCGAGATGGGCTCGCGCGGTGGGATCGCCGGGGCGCAGGACCAAGCCCGATCGGTAGGCCGCGATCGCTTCTTCGCGCCGGCCGAGTTTGGCCAGGGCGAGGCCGCGGTTGAAATGGGCTTTGCCGGATTGGGGATTGAGGCGGAGGGTCCGGTCGAACTCGTCCAAGGCGGCTGGAGAGTCGCCCCGGCCCAAATGATAGAGCCCCAGATTGTTGTGGGGCTGGAACGCGCCGGGGGCGGCCGCGACGGCATGTGTCCAGAGCGTGCCTGCGTTCTTCCAGGCTTCGGCTTGCCGCCAGGTGAGGGCGCCAAGGCCCACCATCATCGCCACCGCGAGCCCCCCCGCCGTCCACCGGCGCCACGCCTGAGCCGTGATCTGCGGCCAGAGCCGGTACAGCGCCCCGCCGAACAGGAGCGCGACCGGCACCGAGGCGAAATACGTGTAGCGATCGGCCGCCAATTGACCGCCCTGCGGGATCAGGCCGAGGATCGGGGAGAGGAGCGCGGCATAGGCGAGCCCGGCCGCGGCGAGGCCCGGCCAATGGCGCCTGAGACGCCCAATGAGACCGATGAGCACGAGCACGGCGAGGGCGCTTGCGATGAATCGTGTCTGGAGGGGATCGGCGTCCAACGGCAACGGGTAGTAGAAGGTCAGGTCGAACGGCGCAATGGTTTTCCAGAGATAGAAGACCAAGCCATATGCGGCCTGGCCCACGCGCAGCAGCGGGCCATAGTGATCGCCTTCCAAGAGTCCGGCGTGCGTGCGCGCGAGCGGCGCGGCGACGGCGATCAGCGCGGCGGGTATGGCGAACGGGAGTTTCTCGGCGGCGACCCGCAGCATCTCGCCCCGCCGCCACCGCCGGAGGGGATAGGCGTCCAGCAGGATCAGGGCGGCCGGCAGGGTGACCGCGATCGGTTTGGAGAGATAGGCGCAGACGGCGAGGACGAGCGAGACGCTCATCCAGCCGCTCCATCGACCGGCCGAGGCGCCGGAGGGATGGGCGCGCAGGTAGGCGGCAACGGAGCCCGCCGCAAACGCGCCGGCCAGGGGATAGCCTTGGGCGGAGGCCCAGGCCACCGCTTCCACGCGCTGCGGGTGGACGGCGAAGAGGAGCGCGGCCGCCGCAGCGCAATATCGCGCCCGCGCGGGCGATGCCGCGTCCCGACCGATCACCAAGACGGCCACGGCGTACACCAGCCCCGCGGCGGCGGCGTGAAAGAGCCATGATGCGGCGTGGTAGACCGCCGGGTTCAACCCGCCGATCGCCCACTCGATGCCCACCGCCAGCCACGCCAACGGCTGATACACGCCCAGGTGGAACGCGGTGGCCATCCACGTGAGCTGCGGCCACCCCAGGCCGTGGAAGCCGGTGTTCTTGATGAAATTGGTCTGATCGTCCCAATCGACGAAATCGTTGCGAAGGATCGGGGACAACGCGATCAGCGCGGCAATCACCACCAGGGCGGGAAGGACCCACCGGATGGCTCGCGATGGCCGCGTCGTCATCGATTGCGCCGGAGCTTCCACACCGCGAGGAGCGCTTCGGTGGCGCTGTTGTAATGAACTTTGGACGCCCCTCGCGTGCGTTCCCGAAACACGATCGGCAACTCGACGAGGCGAAGTCCCGCGCGCAGCACGTGATAGCTGCCTTGGACCTGGAACACGTATCCGTTGGCCGGGGTGCCGCCGTCGATCACGACCTGGAGGGCGCGGCGATTGAAACACTTGAAGCCGCTGGTCCAATCGCGCACGGCGGGACCGAGGAGCGTTCCCGCATAGCGATTGGCGGCCCCGCTCAAGACATGCCGGTACAGCGGCCACCCCTCGATGCGCCCGCCGGGGATATACCGGGACCCGATGGCCAGATCGGCTCCCGCGCGGATGGCCGCTTCCAATCGAGGCAGGTCCGCCGGGTCGTGCGAAAAATCGCCGTCCATCTCGATGATCTGCCGATAGTTCCGCGCCAGCGCCCAGATGAATCCGGCCAGATACGCGGGGCCGAGGCCTTCCTTGCGGGGCCGGTGCAGGACCGTGATGCGCGTCGAGCGCGACGCCGCGCGGTCGGCCAGGTATCCGGTGCCGTCGGGCGACGCGTCGTCCACGAGCAGGAGATCGCCATCCGGCAGCGCGCGAAGGACCGCCTCGGCGATCGCGTCCACATTTTCGCGCTCGTTATAGGTGGGGACGATGACGAGAGTTTCGGCCATCTCAGCGCCACCCCAAGGCCCGCACGCGGTCCCACGCGCTGTAGGGCCGGTCGGACACACCCGCCACCAGGGCCAGCATCTTGCGGCGCAAATCGTCGTCGCGCTCCAGGGTGGCGAAGACTCGATCTCGAAGCCACGCGATCATCGGATTGCCGGTGTTCCAGAAAAACGCCATCTCGTCCCCCAGCCGCTGCAGCACCCGGGCATGCGGCCGTCGCCGGCGCTCGTAAGCGCTCAGCGCGCGGCGGCTGAAGTCGCCGGTCTGAAAGCAGGAGGCCAGCACCGCGTCGAGCGCCACCGCGTCTTCCAGCGCCTGGTTGCGCCCTTGCGCGACGTGGGGATTCAAGGCGTGGGCGGCGTCGCCGATGAGCGCCGCGCCGTCGGCCACCCACGCGCGCGGGACCACTTTGACGCAGGGCATCCATCCGATCTGATCCCAGCGCACGAGCGCCTCAAGTCCCGGCCCGAGCTCGGGGTCGATGGCGCGCCAGGCGGTTTTGAGCGCCTCCAGGCCGCGGGCCTCGAGCGCCGCGCGGCCGGCGGCGGGCCAGAGGTAGAACACGTAGAGCGAATCGGCGCCGAGCGGGAAGAGGCCCAGGATCTCGCGGCGGCCGACGTAGTAGCGGCCTTCGGAGGCGAATCCGGGCGGCCGCGGCAGGATCGCGGTGAGATAGGCGTCGCGATAGACGTGGACGCGGCTGCTGATACCGAGGGCGGCGCGCACCGGGGAGGCCGGGCCGTCGCCGCCGACCACGATCGGAGCGGCGATGACCGACGTCCGTCCCGCCTCGCACACCTCCACGCCAGTCACGCGGCCGTGTTCCCGCACCAGGCCGACGACCTCGCATCCCCAGCGCTGATCGATCGACGCCGTGTCCGACAGGCGCCGCCTCAGGCTCGCCGCCATGGCCGCGGGCCTGCCGACCAGCGTGTAATTGTACGGTTCGGGCAAGAGGCCGTAATCGATGGTGACCAGGTGCGGGCCGCCGATCCGGTGGAAGTGGAAGCGCCGGATACGCGACAACTCGGCATCCGGCAGGCCGTGCAGCAGGCCCAGCCGGTCGAGGATGCGCAGGCCGTTGGGCTGAAGGATTTCCCCGCGGGCCGGATCGCTCGGGCCGCCGGGGTGCCGGTCCAACAGGGCCACGCGCCGGCCGCGGCCCGCGGCGAGCAGCGCCAGTGCGCCGCCGCCCATCCCGCCGCCCACGACCACGATATCGACCCGCGTCTGGTTTGTCACCGCGTTGCCGCGCCCCTCGGACCGCTCA
>JBDSOK010000298.1:0-4070 GCA_039914845.1 Nitrospiria bacterium
TCAAATTCTTCCACCTGGAGAATTGGCCCGGGTTTAAGTCGGGCGCCCTGAACTATGTCCTTCGCCAGACCGACCCCGGCGCCGAGGTCATCGGCGTCGTGGACTCCGACTATCTCGTCGAAGCCCAGTACCTCAACGAGTGTGTGGGATTTCTCGAACATCCCGATGTGGCGTTCGTTCAAACACCGCAGGACTATCGCGACGTGTCGGCAGGCGATCGGTACGCGACGGCGTGCTACCACGCCTACCGGTATTTTTTCAAAGTCTCGATGGCGTCCCGCAACGAGCACAACGGAATCATTTTTGCCGGCACGATGGGGTTGATCCGTAAATCGATCTTGCAGGAGATGGGCGGCTGGGACGAATGGTGCATTACGGAGGATGCCGAACTCTCGCTGCGCATCTTGCGCCGCGGGTACGACTCGGTCTATCTCGACGTCTCCTATGGCCGCGGTCTGATGCCGTTGAACTTCGAGGGGCTGAAAAAACAGCGCTTCCGCTGGGCGTTCGGCGGCATGCAGATCTTAAAAGCCCATTGGCGGTCATTGATGCCGTGGGCGCGATGGCGCGATCCGGCGAACCGCCTTACTGCGGCGCAACGATGGGACTATCTGATCGGCGCCCTGCAATGGCTCAATGACCCGCTGACGTTCGGATTCACGGCGTTGCTGCTCCTCGGGGCCGGCGCGCTGGTCCTCGGCGGATCGCTCTTCATCCAGCCGATGACCGGTGCCGTGCTGGTGACGCCGTTCCTGTTCATTTTCATCGGGATCTCCCGCTTTCTGTGGGTGCTGCGCCGTCGTGTGGGCTGTACATGGGGAGAGGCGCTCTCGGCGTTTACCATCTTGCTCAGTCTGACGTGGGTGGTGACTCTGGCCTGCATCCTGGGGTTGACCAAGTCCCAGGGTGTCTTTCTTCGAACGCCCAAGAAGCGGGCGGCGGTGGATCCATGGCACGCGGCGCGCATCGTGTCCCATGAGGCGCTGATCGCCGGACTGTGCCTCACCGCGGCGGGTGTCTTAGCGTGGAAGATGTCTCCCTCGCCGGCGATGGCGGTGATGGGTGGGCTGCTGCTCTGGCAGGCCCTGATCTATACGGCGGCGCTGGTCAGCAGTCTGTGGAGTTATCGGAGTGAAACGGGGGGCGCCCACTCGGCATACGCCGCGGCTTCCTCGCGCACCACCGGCCTCCGCTTTTCGGCGATGATTCCGGAGCAACCGGTCATGCGCGCCGTGTTCGGCGCGGCGGTCGGGGTCTTCGCCTTTTTCTATCTCTCCGTCACGCTGGCGCCGGAGCAGGAGCTCCTCTTCCGGGCCAATCCGTTGCACATGCCGCTGGTGGGCCGCGCGTTGATCACGGCTCCTCCGGCGACCCAGGTCAAGGCCGTGCTGTTTTTGGAAGAGCAGTCCGCGCTCACGGCCGATGTCGACCGGGCGGTCGGATTGTGGGATGCCGACGGCGTGATCCGGGATGCCAATTATACGGTCGGTGATGAGGGCGACGATCGGATCTGGGTCGGTGCGGAGCGTATCCGGCAACGATACGTTGACGAATTTTCCCAGCGACGGTATGTGTCGCTGGCCCATACCGACGCGTCGGCGTTCATTGAAGGCGATCGGGCGATCGTGGTCAACGATCTTCGCGCCGCAATCCAAACGGCGACCGGGCTCCAAACGGTCTTCTTATCGCGCGGCGATCGCTGGACATTCACCAAAGGTCAAGATGGATGGCGGATTACCGAACTCGTCGTCAACCGGGCGCCCCGATGATCTCCTCAACCCGATTCGGGTGGAGTGTCCTGGCGGTCATTGCGGTTCTTTCGCTGGGACCGTCCGTTTCATCGGCGGGCACTCCCACCTTCGAAGGGCTCGCCGGCTGGGAAGGCGACGGTTGGAGCCAAGGGTATGGTTTTGTCGGCGCGGGAGCATTGCAACCGATCGGCCCCGGTCTGACCCTGGTGACGCGTGTGTCTGCGAGCTATTTGTCTTATGCGTTCGAGTCTGAGGGGGTGACCACTTCGGTCCGTTCACCGGGCCTGAGCGCGATGACGGGGTTGCGGAGAGGGCTCGCCGGAGGCACCATCGCCGTATTGGGCGGCTATGAGACCCGATGGGAGGAGCGCCGGATCGGGGAGGGGCGCGGCGCAACCGGCGTCACGGGCGGCGGCGTCCTCCAGGCCGACGCGGATGTCGGCCTCGGCCGTCGCTGGCGGGGGTTTCTCTTCGGCAACTACGCGCAAGCCGGACGCTATCTCTTCAGCCGAACGGCTCTGCGGTGGCAGGCCACGAACCGTGAATGGGTCGATCCCGTGGCATTCTTTCTCGGGATCGAAGGTATTCGGCAAGGAAATGACGACAGCGCCGCCCTGCAAGCGGGGCCGTTCGTCGAATGGAGCGTGGTCCCGATCCGGATCTCCGTCACCCTTCGAGGAGGATATAAGGACCGGTGGTCACCCAACGGTCCCCATCACCGCGGAGCCTATGGGGGAGTCGGCTTGTACCATCGATTTTAACCGCGTGGTCTGGGTTGGTGGAGGGTACCGGGATCGAACCGGTGACCTGCTGATTGCGAAGAATATCGAGGGGCAACCTGAGAAGAACAACGACGAGCTAAGCCCCCGTAAACTCGACGAACACGAGTAGGACCATGTTCGGCTGATATGGCCTGATTTGGGATGGTTTAGTAGCAACGTAGTAGCAAGCTCTTCCGACATTGTTAAACCGACGGTCTCGGTGAGTACGGCGATGACGGCAATGAAGGACGTCAGACCTGAGACGTGCTCTCACTCACGATATGGCCAGGGAAACGGAGTATGCAACGAGGAAGCAACATCGTGAGCCGCTACAGGGTGAACACAATCTAGTACAGAGTCGTAAGCCGCTTCAGCGGCGCACGGCGTGTCCGGGGGGACGTGGTTTTTCGGGCGGTTGGACCTGCATTCGGTTCTTCTGGACCAGGCGCTGAATTTGTTCGGCGCGCGCCATGGCCTGAAGAGGATCCTCGTCTGTCAGGAGGATATGCCCCATCTTGCGACCCGCGGTGGAGGCACGTTTCCGATAATGGTAGACGCGTGCGCCCGGCAGGGAGAGGAGTCGCATTGATGCGTGGGGGGACTGCAACCGACTAATCTCGGAACCCAATATGTTGACCATCACCGCGGGAGAGAGTAATCGAGGGTGCAGCAACGGCAAGCCGCACAGCACGCGCACCTGCTGCTCGAACTGGTCGACCGTGCACACATCCATGCTGTAGTGCCCGGAGTTATGCGGGCGCGGCGCGATCTCATTGATGAGCAATGTGCCGTCACGGTGCAGAAACATCTCGACGCAAAAGACGCCAGATTCTCCCAGGGCATGGATGGCCTCGGCCGCGAGAGAAGTGGTCTTCGCCAATCGCTCAGCATCGATGTCGGCCGGCACCAGGCTGGTGCGCAGAATACCGCCTTCATGCACGTTCTCCACGACCGGATACGTAATGAGGTCGCCATGATCGCCGCGCGCCACGACGACCGAAAGTTCCTTCTGGAAGGGAACCCATGCTTCGATGATCCAACGTCCGTCCGCCGATCGGGCCTGTGCGGAGACTGCCCCAAGAGAGCGTGAAACGTCCTCTGCGATGTGCGGGTCAGGCAGCCGCCATTGACCGCGGCCGTCATAGCCCGCAGTCGCGGTCTTGCAGACGCAGGGGAATCCCAGCTCCGCTGCCACGCGGGGCAGTGCGTCGGAGGCGCCGAGGGCTCGCCAAACCGGAGTCGGCAACCCCTGTTCGGTAAGGAAACTCTTCTGGGTGATCCGGTTCTGCAGCACGCGGAGGGCGCGGCTTCCCGGTCTGACCGGCATCAGGCGTTCAATGGCCTCGACCAGATCGACCGGAACCGCCTCGCGCTCGTACGTGACGCCGCTGGTTCCCAGGAGAAAGGCCCGCAGCGATTCCGTGTCGTCGAACGGCGCGCACACGAAGCGATCCGCCCAGCATCGGGCCGGCGCGTCCGGGTCCGGATCCCAGACCACCACCCGATAGCCCAGGCGTTTGGCCGCCACCGCAAAGAAGGTCCCCAGTTGCCCCCCGCC
>JBDSOK010000125.1:0-2597 GCA_039914845.1 Nitrospiria bacterium
AGGAGGCCGCGCAGGTGGCTCCGCACGCGATCCCGCTCGGATTCGAGGCGACGACGCCCGATCCCGCGCCGTCTTTGACCACCGTCAGGGTCGCCCGTGTCGTGACGACGGTACAGGGCTGCGCGGCCTGGGCGGCTCCCGCGATGTTTACCTCCTGGCCGGCGGGTGCCGCGATATCCACGCCGTCGCCGGGGACCGTCGCCGTGGTGGGCGGCGCATGATCCCACCGATTGGCCCGGGCGGTCAGCGACGCGCCGGTCTCCAGATCGGCCTGCGCGTTGCAGCTCAGGACGTTCTGGCCCGGGTTGTCGGGAGTCTCGTCCCCGAGGTTGAGGCGCCCGCCGTCCTCGACGGCCACGCCGGTTTGATTGTCGCGAATCTGATTGTGCGCGGCACTCCCCCCGGTGGATCGGACGCGGATTCCGATACGGTTATGGGTCAACGTGTTGCCTTGGATTCGCGGCGTGGCACCGTCGCGTACGTCGAGCGCCACGTCGTTTTCATTGAACACGTTGCCCTCGACCCGAGGCGTGGAGGAGCCCTCGCTGCTCACGCCGCTCTGGGTAAATTCCGAAAAGGTGTTGCCCGCGACCGAGGGGGTGCCGCCCCTGACCCGAATACCGACCGGCGCGTTGCGGAATACGGTGTTTTTGATGGTCGGCGCGCCGGACTCCACCAGCACCAGCGGATTGAACGCGCCCCCATTGCCGTCGACGGCCATGCCGCTGAGCGTGCCGTTGACGGCGCCCACGATCGCCGGACCGCCGGTGACGACCGAACTGGTGATTAGCGGCGGCGTGCCTCCGCCGGCGGAAACTTGCACGCCGGATTTCAGTTGGATGGGAAACTGCTCGACCGATTCATTGTAGGTGCCCGGCGCCACCTGCACCGTTTTGCCGGCGGTCGCCTCCCGTAATCCTCTGGTGATGCTGCGACAGGGCGAGGTTTCGCTTCCGCAGCCCTCGGCGTCGGTCCCGGTCGCCACATCGACCCAGAGATCCGCCTTCATGATCGTCACGGCGGCCGTTCCCGCGACCGAGGGGTCGGACATGGCGGCGGCTTTCACGATCACCGGCCCGGCGGGGGCGGATGCCGGGGCGGTGTAGACGGCCGGGTTGGTCTGGGTCATCGTGCCGATCCCGGCTTGGCCGCCGACGATGTCATTCACACTCCAGCGGACCGCCGGATCCACCAGGCCGCTGATCGCCGCGGTAAAGCTCTGGGTGGCGCCGACCAAGACCGAGGCGGTGGAGGGGAGGACGGCAATCTTGACCGCAGTGAGCGTGATGGTGACGGTGGCGGGCGCGCCGGGCGCGAGATCCGCAATCGTCAGGCCCTGAAACAGCAAGGCGCCTTGAGCGTCGAGCGCCCGGCCGATGAAACGCCGACCGGGCCCGGCCGGCACGCTGACGCTCAGGATCGTGACGTGGTCCGAAGATACCGGGGCGGTTGCCGACGCAAGCGGTTGCCCGTCCCGATCGGTCACACGGATCGTGACGGTCGCCACTGCGGGGCGTGGCTCGGAGGCCGCCCCAGCGCCTGCGACCTCCAGCGCGACACGTACCGCCGCGCCTCGCTCGGGCCCCGACGTCTGCCCACAGCCGGCAAGACAGACCGCAAGCCACGCCGTGCCGACCGCCCACCGCGCGAGCCGCTCCATCGGGCATCGATTAGCCCGGGCACGTCGTTCGGCCCCCCTCATCCCGCAATCCTCCTCATGCTGAGGGTCAGCCTGTCATGCCGGGGTTGCGGAATTGTTGCGCCGCGGGTCCGGGCCTCGAGCTACAGGATGCCCTTGCGGGTGGTCGGTCCTCCGTGGGACACTAGTCTGTAGCCGGTCGTTTCTAAAGCCATTCGCCTGGGAGGAAGCCGCGATGCTGTTTGACTGTGATTGTGGAGACGAGTTCGGGACGGAGTCCGAGTTGCTGACTCATCGAAACGCCGATCACGGCGGGATAGTCAGTTGCCCGTCGTGCGGGGTCTTATTCGACGATCGTGCGCGGCTGCGGGATCACGCGGCCGAATTCCATCTCGCCGCCTAAAAGCCCGGCCACGTCGGCACGTGGCCGGGCGTCGGACCTGCTGGAGACCCCGCCTGAGGTCGATCCGGAGGCGGGTGGGTCCGCGCCGTTGGTCCTCTTTGACGGCGTATGCGGTCTCTGTACGCGGACGGTACGGTTCGTCATCCACCGCGATCCGCGGCGCCGGTTTCGGTTTGCCGCGCTCCAGTCCCCGCTCGGCCGGCGGGTCCTGGAGCGTGCTGGCCTTCCGGTGGAGGAATTTGCGACGTTCGTCCTGCTCGATGAGACGGGGCTTCATACCCGCTCGACGGCCGCGCTGAGGGTGGCCCGTCGGTTGAGCGGACCGTGGCGGCTCCTTGCGGTGGGCCTGCTGATACCCAAACCGATTCGGGATGTCGTCTACGACTGGGTCGCCCGACGCCGCTACCGGCTGTTCGGACGGCTGGAGGCTTGTCCGATTCCCCCGCCCGAGATTCGTGATCGGTTCGTGGAATGAGTCGCCCGCCGCACGGTTGACAGGTCATCCTCCGATTTGGTATTGCTCTCGGCTATCCACCGTCCAGGGAAAGGAGTCCC
>JBDSOK010000142.1:0-6019 GCA_039914845.1 Nitrospiria bacterium
AACGCGCAGAGCGGTCAAGAGTGCGTGGATCAAACGATCGCGGGCATTCATCGCATCAAAGAGTATTCCGACGAGGTGTCGTCGGTCATTCATCGATTGCAGAAAAAGACCGAGGATATCGGAAAGATTCTCATTGTCATCGACGAAGTGGCGGAACAGACGAATCTCCTGGCATTGAACGCGGCCATCATCGCGGCCCAGGCCGGCGAGCAGGGAAAGGGATTTGCGGTGGTGGCGGGAGAGATCAAAGAGTTGGCCGAACGGACCGCCACATCCACCAAAGAGATCCATGACATCATTGCCGCGCTCCAGGTCGAAGGGGCAAGTGCCGTCAAAGCGATTGCGGGGGGCGCGGCGCGGGTCGAGGAGGGGGTTCGACTCTCCGGTGCGGCCAAGGATGCCCTCGACAAGATCCGTGAAAGCGCAAGAGATTCAACGTCGCGAATCATGCAAATCGCCGAGGAGACGGATCAACAGAGCCTCGGGGTGCAGCACGTCAATGCGGAAATGCGCACGGTCAACGCGACCATTCAACATATTGTGGACGTGGCGCGGGCGCAAAGCCAAATGCTGGCGGAAGTCGAGGGGATCAGTGAACAGATGCAGGTGATGACCCAGCGGGTCACCCGGGCTACGTCGGAGCACTCGAAGGGCAATCGTCAGATCAGTGAAGTGATCGAACTCGCCAACCGGCGGGTAAAAGATGTGTTGGAGTTCGTCCGGCTGCGGCTCCAAGAGAGCCAGAGCGTGGTCGAGGCGGTCCGTGACATCGATCGGATCAGTCACGAGAACGGTGAGGCGGTGGATCAGACGGCCGCCGCCGTGACCGAACTGCTGCGCATGGCCGCGCGTTTGGAAGAGCACGTCTCACGATTCAAATTAAGCAAGGAGAGCTCATGAATATCGTCTGCGTGACCTGCGGGGCCGGGGTCCCTTACACGCTGGCGTCCCTGACTGATCAAGCGGTAATGGTGTGTTCGTCGTGCGGCGCCGGCCTTCGCGTGGGCATTCAAGCGTTCGCGTTGCCGACATCCGCCGCCAAGCCCCGAGGCGTGGTCTCCCCAGTGAAGGGCCGTGTGGTGGTGGCGGTGGACGGGGAAGCGACTCGGGAAGTCATCCGCGACCTGCTGGTCGATGGGGGATATGACGTGGTGGAGGCGGCCACCGGCAAGGCCGCTCTCGATCTCATTGGTCGGCAGCCTCCGGCACTGGTGTTGATCGACGTCGGCTTATCCGACATGATCGGATTTGAAGTCTGTGAAGCCGTCAAGCGCGATCCCGCGAATGCCGGCGTCAAAATGATCCTGGTTGCGGCGATCTATAACAAAGTGCGGTACCGGCGTCCACCGGATAATTTGTTCGGAGCGGATGATTTTATCGAGCGCCACGAAATCGAAGCCGAATTGCTGGGTAAAGTCGCGCGATTGTGTGGGTCGGGATCCGCGTCTGGACCACGGGCGGCCGCCGAAAGCCTTCCGATAGCGCCGTCACGACCGGTGGCGCCCATCCCCGTCACGCCTCTTCATCCTCCGGCGTCCCCTCGTACGGCTCCGCCACCGGGTGGTCCCCCCTCGACGATCTCGCCGTCGCTAGTGGGCAAGACGACCCCGCAACCATCGGCGCCCCCCTCGGTTCGGCCGACTCCTCCCAGTGCTCCTCCGCCTTCTCCCCCCTTAAGTCCGGGGCAGGAGGCCGCGCTGCGTTTAGCTCGAATCATCGTCTCGGATATTGCGCTGTATTATCCGAAGAAGGTCGATGAAGGGGTCTCGCAGGGGACGTTTTTCGAAGTACTCAAACAAGAAATTGCGGAAGGGCGGCGCCTCTATGAAGACCGGCGAGCCCCGGAGTTGGATGGGTCCGCCGACCTGTTTCAACAGACCTTGGAACAATTCGTTGCGACGCGAAAACAACTTCTTGAGCGGCAGAAATCGGCGGCCGCGTGAGGGAACGGCCCATGTCCGAACACGAAGGCGGAATGAACGAGGGATGGATGACGCGGTTTCGGCACAGCCGTCTTGATGAGCGGCTCGCGGCCGTGGCCGAATGCACGTCGAGCGGATTCGACGCGTTTCCGTATCTGATCGAGGCACTCGGCGATCCCGAATGGCGCGTGCGTAAAAGCGCCGTCGAGGGGGTGCTCGGCATGGGATTTCGGCCGGAGATGGTTGTGAACTTGATCGGGGCGCTCACCTCGGCCGACAATGCGGCGCTCCGCAATTCCGCGGCCGAGGTGCTGGTCCGTTTCGGATCGACGGCCGTCCCGTCCTTGCTCGCCTCCGTCTCCTCGTCCGGGGCCGATATCCAGAAATTTTTGATGGATATTCTGGGCGAGATCGGCGATCGCCGGTCGACCCCGGCGCTGATCGGCCTCCTTCAGCAGCCCGATGAGAATGTCGCCATGGCTGCCGTGGAGGCGTTGGGAAAGTTGCACGACGTCCGCGCCCTTGATCCGCTGATTGCCGTCCTGCGTCAGGATCGACCGATCCTGCAATTCTCGGCGGTCAAGGCGCTTCAGGAATTGGGCGATGGACGGGCGGTGGAGCCGCTCATCGCGTGTCTGGGCCGAAAAACGCTGGAGCGGGCGGTCTTGGAGGCCTTGGGGCATATCGGGGATCTCCGGTCTCTGGATGCCCTGACTCACGCCCTGCGGTGGGGCGCCGCCAAGGTTCGGCACACGGCTTTGCGTGCGTTGGTCGAACTTCACCACCGGATGACCTCCGACACGAAGACGAAGATCATCTGTCGATTGCGGGAAATTTATGAGTCGGAAGTGCGACGGTTTATCCTGGATGCGCTGCAAAGCGACGATGCCGCGGTCAAACGGCATGCGATCACGTTCTTGGGGTGGATGGGAGATGTCCAAGCCATTGGGCCCATGATCGCGGCCTATGACGAGGGAGTCAAGGAGGAGATGGTGGCGGCCTTCGTGCGGATGCAGCGGGAGGGTATCCCCAAATTACTGGGCGTGGTTCCGTCTGTGCCGGAGGGATTGCGGGAAGGTATTGCGCGGGCGCTGGGAGAGATCGGGGATCGCAAGGCTGTTCACGGTTTGGCTGCATTGGCCTCTGATTCGAATGGGCACGTCCGACAATCGGCGGCTATCGCGCTGGGGCAACTGGCTGATCCGATGGGGGTCAAGCCGCTCTTGGAGTTGCTGGATGACCCCTACCCCAATGTGCGGGAAGCGGCGTACCGCGCGCTGACCAAGCTCAATGGGACGGTCCTCGTCAGACGCCTGCTCGAATTGTTGGAGAACCCCAAAGCCACTCTGCGCTGCTACGCCGCCAAGCTCCTCGGGACATTTCACATCATGGAAGCTCGGGAACGGTTGACCCTGAATATGAAGGACCCCGATCCGATCGTGCGACGCACCGCGTTGGCTGCCTTGGACTCGTTGGGCGGTGAGATGGGCGACGTCGTGCAGGTCGCGCTGAGCGACGATGATCCATCCGTTCGCCTGGAGGCGGTGCGTATTTTAGCCGTCCGGCCGGGTCTCGATGCCGGGACGCTGCTGCGCCCCCTCCTGTCGGACCCCGATATGTGGATCCGGGCGGAGGCCATCCGTCTTTTGGGCCAGCGGGTGGGCCCATCCGTCGCCGACATCATCTCGCCCGCTCTCCGTGACGCCATCGGCCTGATTCAGATTGCCGCCTGCGAGACCTTGGCCAAACTCAAAGCGCAGAGCAGCCGCCAAGGGATCATGGCACTCCTGGCCTCGGCGGATCTGGATGTCAGGCAAGCGGCCATCGTGGCATTGGGAGAGTTAGGTGGAACGGAGGTGGCGGGGCGGGTGACGCCGCTCTTGGATGACCCGCACTGGGGAATCCGCGCTGCGGCGGCGGTCGCGCTCGGACGGGTCCAGGCCTCGGCGGCGGTCGGACGCTTGCGAGACCTCGCTCAGCATGACCCAGACCAGTTGGTGCGGGAGTCGGCTCATTTCGCTCTCGATCAATTGGCGGTTGGGTGGGAGCAGGCGTCCTAACAGGATGCGCGCACACGGAGACGATGCGTGATCGTGACCGAACAGCCTCCCGTCAGCTTGACGCCCGATGTCTTCAAGCTGATCCGAGATATGCTCTATGAACATTGCGGGGTCTGGCTCGACGATCAGTCCAAGTTTTTTGTGGAGGGGCGCCTGCAGGACACGCTCCGCCGCCATCAGTTTTTGCATTTTAAAGACCTCTACTACTACCTCAAATACGACGCCAAAAAGACCGAGGAATTTGCGACGATCGTCGATATATTGACCATCCATGAAACCTACTTTTTCCGCGAGGACCATCAACTCCATGCGCTGTATCAAGAAATTCTCCCCCAGCTCATGACGTTGCGCACTGATCGTACCCTGCGTATTTGGAGCGCCGGGTGCTCGACCGGCGAGGAAGCGTACTCGATCGCCATGTTGTTGGCCGGCCAGCATGAGTTGGCCGATTGGCGGGTGGAAATCACCGGCAGCGATATCAGCCAGCGCGTGCTTGAGACCGCCCGAAGGGGAATTTATCCCTTGTCAGCCTTTCGCACGACGCCTCCGGATATTCAATCCCGGTTTTTTCATCCGGAGGGGAGCGGGTTTCGCATCGACGATTCGATCAAGCGGATGGTCAGTTTCTTTTCGTTCAATCTGACGGATATCGAACGGGCCGCGGTCTTGCCCAAGATGGACGTGATTTTCTGCCGCAACGTCATCATTTACTTCGACCTGCCGGTGAAGAAACGCGTCATCGAGATGTTCCGCCAGCGCCTGCGCGGCGGGGGCTATTTGTTGCTGGGGCATTCCGAATCGCTGATGAACATCACCACGGCGTTCAATCTCTGCCACCTGCGCCAGGATATCGTCTATCAAAAGGAGGAACACGCCGGTGGGGGCTAGTGTGGGCAAAACCGCCAGGGTCTTGGTCGTGGACGATTCGGCGTTTTATCGTCAATCATTGTCCCTCATGTTGAACGAGATTCCGGGGGTGGAAGTCATTGGGACGGCGGCGGACGGTCTGGAGGCGATCCAGGCCATCACGAAGTGCCAACCGTCGGTCATCACCTTGGATCTGGAAATGCCTCGTATGGACGGGTTTGGATTTCTGCGCTGGTTGATGCGCACCATGCCCACGCCCGTGCTGGTGGTGAGCGCGGCGTCCGACGCCGCCAATGTGTTTCGGGCGTTGGAACTCGGCGCAGCCGATTTTCTCGCGAAACCCACCCACCGCGCGTCGTGGGAGATATTACAGGTTCGCCGGGAATTGGAGGCCAAGCTCCAGGCGATCTTGGCCGCGTCACCGGCCAAGCTCCGCGAACGCGCCGCCAAATCCGCAGCCTTACCGGTCAGCGCCCCCATCGTCAAGAAAGTGGAGCGACCCTCGGTCGATCGCATCACGATGATCGCCGTCGGCGCCTCGACCGGTGGGCCGGCGGCGATCCAAACACTGATCTCGACCCTCCCCTATGATTCGACTTGCGCCGTGTCCGTGGCCCAACACATGCCGCCGGGTTTTACCGCATCGTTTGCCGAGCGGCTGAACCGGCTGTCCGAATGGCGGGTGGTCGAAGCCGATTCGGGACACTGGTGTCGGGGAGGAGAAGTCCTGATTTGTCCGGGTGGCCGTCACCTGTCGTTCGAGCGCCAAGGTGATCGCGTGCGGACCGTCCTGGAGGATGCTCAGGCGACCGACCGCTATACTCCGTCGGTCGATCGCCTGATGGCGTCGTCGGCCGAGGTGTACGGGAGCGATCTGATCGGCATCATTTTGACCGGGATGGGTCACGACGGGCGGCAGGGCATGGCGCTGATCAAGAAACGAGGAGGATTTACGATCGCGGAATCGGAGGAGACGGCAGTCGTTTTCGGGATGCCGAACGAGGCGATTCAAGAGGGGGCGGTCGCTGTTGTGGCACCCCTTCACGGGATTGTGGACCAGGTGGTTCGGCACCTCACGGCTGGGGCGCGCAAGGTCGGATGAGCACGCGGAGCGCGCGGCTTGCAGCCTTCGAGAGCCCGATGCTATACTCCGGGCGCGCAAAAGGATAG
>JBDSOK010000155.1:0-4436 GCA_039914845.1 Nitrospiria bacterium
CACCGATCTGTCCGGCCGCGACGAGGAGCTCCGTCGCCATCATGTGCTCTTGGGTGTCGATGACCAGGGACGCGAGGTCCGCCTGTCACCGGCTCGACACAATATCCTGATCGCCGGACAATCGGGGGCCGGCAAATCCACGTTGGCCACCGGGTGGCTCGAACGAGTGGCCGAAGCGGGCTATCAGGTCTGCATTATCGATCCCGAGGGCGACTATGAGGCCTTCGAGCCGGCGGTGGCGCTGGGAACCGCCGAGGGCCCGCCCAGCGTGGACGAGGTCCTGCAGGTACTCGAACATCCCTTCGGCCATGCCTCGGTCAACCTGATCGGTCTGCCGCTCGCCGAGCGCCCCGCGTTTTTTGCGGCGCTCTTTCCCCGCTTGCACGCGCTGCGGATGCGGGTCGGGCGGCCCCATTGGATTGCGATCGACGAAGTGCATCATCTGCTGCCCTCGCCGTGGGAGCCCGCGATGCTCGCCCTGCCGGCGGAGTTGGCCGGACTGGTGGGCATCACCCTCTATCCCCGCGAAGTGGCGCCGCCGTTTCTGGCGGCCATCGACACGGTGATCACGGTGGGCGAGTCCGCCGCCCAGACGATGGGGGAGTTCTTTGCGTCGCGCAACGAGCGCGGCCCCGAGGGCGACCTGCCGGCGCCGGGTCCCGGCGACGCGCTGCTGTGGATGTCGAACGACCACGACGAGGCATTTGCGCCGGTCCGGGTGCGGATTGAGCCCAGCCAGACCACGCGCCGGCGGCATCTCCGGAAGTACGCCGAGGGCGAGCTGGGGCCCGATCGGAGCTTCTATTTCGAAGGGCCGGAGGGCAAGCTGCGCTTACGCGCCCAGAACCTGGTCTGGTTCGTTCAACTGGCCCAGGGCGTCGACGATGAGACCTGGATGCATCACCTGCGGCGGGGAGATTATTCCCGATGGTTCCGCGAGGCGATCAAGGACGAGGCCCTGGCCGACGAGGCGGGGCGGGCCGAGCGGGCCCCAGGGGTCACTCCCGCGGGGAGTCGCGCCGAGATCCAAGCCGCGATCGAGACCCGGTATACCCTGCCGGCCTCTTCCTCCTCGTGAACGGCGGCGCGAACGCAACAATTCCGCAACCGTGCCGTGCTAGCGTATCAATGGTGCGGTGCCGCGGGTGCGGCCCAGGACGGAAATGATCGACAAGGAGGGGTGGCGATGAAGAGGGCGGTGAACGCGGTGGTGGTGATGGTCATGGCGGCGGTCTTGGCGGCGGGCTGTCAAACATTCGGGGGCCGAAGCGGCGAGTTGGCGATCGATGACAACACGCTGACGGGTTCGGTCAAATCCAAGTTGGTGTCCGAGCGGGGGTCCAATCTGACGTTGGTCGACGTGGCCTCCAAAAAGGGAACGGTCTATCTCAACGGCGAGGTGGATACTCCGACGCACAAGGCCCGGGCCGAGGAATTGGCCTGGCAGGTGGCCGGGGTGAAGAACGTCATCAATAATCTTCAGATCAGCGAGAGTGCGGGCTCGCCGGCGATGCCGGAAACCTCCGATCCCTTTGGCGCCTCTCCGCGGTAGTCGCGGGTTTTACGGGACCTGTGTCCCGGACCGGGGGAAATAACGCGCGTGGAATTGGTTGAGAAGGTCATCAATGGGGTGGTGCTGGGCCTCGCGGTGCTGGGCGTCATGGCGGCGGCCGCCGTGCTCGGTATGTGGCTGATGCACGGCCTGTTGGATCGAAAAGAATCCCGCCCCGATGTCATCCGAGGCGGCGATCGTCAGGTGGCGGAATGGTCGGGAGGGGGTGACGGCGATGGCGAAAGATCCCGTGTGCGGGATGGAGGTTGACGAAGACGAGGCGGCGGCCACAAGCGAGTATGAAGGGCGGACATACTATTTTTGCAGCCCAGTCTGTCAAGAGCAGTTCGATGAGAATCCGAAGCAGTATGCCCAGCGCGCGGCCTAGCGGACGCGCAGGGGGGGCCAACCCAGGACGGTCGCCAATGCGATTTCGAATCGGATGGGTGATCACGGCACTCATCGGGCTTGGAGCCATGGGAGGGCCCAACTGGGTCCTCGCCACCGACGAGTTTCGCCCCGATCAACCCTTCCCGGAGCGCCACCTTCCCAATAAAGGGGCGGAGGATGAGGGAGCGTCCCTCCTGTTCAACATGGCCTCCACTCAGCAACAACTCTTGGTCATGCTCAGCGATCTGACCAAAATGGTGAAGACCCAAGCCGCCGATAGTCAATCACAAGCCCAGGCGGATCAGATCCTGGCCCAAATTGAAATGATGAAGGGGCGGTTGCACCAAATGGTCGAACGGATGGATCCCCAATTCCGGCGGGATCGGGCGGGATCGCCCTCCCGCCCGTAGTTCGCTCTCTTATTCACAAGCCGGCTTCGATTGAGCCTCACCGGCGGTCTTGCCGTCGATCGTCCCGCTGTTCGAGAGCTCATGGCTCTGCGCCCCGTCGCCGGTGGGAGAATTTCCGCCGGCAGTTCCACTACTGCTGGATCCGGCTCCAAGGGGAGTGGAGGGAGCAGGATTCGGCGGATTGACCGTGAACCTCTCCCCCAGGGTGGGACTCTTGTCCGACCCGCTCTCCAAGGTGGCGCCGGGAACTCGTGGTGCGGGATTCATCGTGACCCCGCCCTCGGGGGTTGTGCGATCCGACGGGCGGTCGAACGTGGTGCCGGGGACATCCTCCGATGGATTGGCCATGGACCCGCCCCGGTCGGAGGGGACACTCAGTGACCCACCGAGCGTGCCGCCACTCGATCCCCCTACCGCGCGATCCTCGCAGGGAGTGGTGCCATCAGTCATCGGAGTGGTGCCGTTTGACAGGGTACCGCCCGAGAGCGGTCCGCCCGGGACGGTATTGTCGGCGCTCTGGAGCGCGACCTGCGCTCCCGCGTCCCGGCGCGGGGGAACGTCGGCCGCGGCGGTCGGTGCCCATGCCATCGCCATCATGCCTACGAGGAAACTCGCTGTCTGCATCGGTCAACCTCCTCATTCGTTTATGACCGAGTGTAGAGACGGCGAGCGCCCCAGATCAAGGTGAACGTTGGGAGCCGGGCTGGACTCAAGCGCGGCCATGGGTGGTATCGTTGGGTATTATCGTGACGGTTTCGGCGTCACCGTCCCCGCGGGAAGCCAACGCGAGTCGATGAGTTGGGAAATGTCAGGCTGTTTTCGGCCTAAAAACCCCTGCTCGAACGCCCACCGAACCGACTGCGCCAGCGATTCCTTGATGGGATCTGCCGTGAATCGAACCCGTGACCACGCGGAGTCCAGGACCGCGGGCGGCAACGGCTTGCCGACCACCGCCTTGATTTGACCGTTCACCAACGTTTTCGCTTCATCCGAATGTCCCGCGATCCATGCGGTGATCTCGACGTGCGCGCCGACCCAGCGCCGGGCCAGGTCGGGATGGGCGTGCAGAAATTTCGGATGGGCAACGAGCAACGTGGTGGCGAATCGGCCGCCGGTCCGGTCTTTCCACAGGTCCCGCTCGTCGAGAAAAACCGTCCCCCCTCCCTCCTGTACCAGCCGTGAGGCCCAGGGCTCCGGCGACCAGGCGCCGTCGATCTGCCCCAACCGGAACAACGTCAGGGCATTGGGATTCTCCATCGGCATGACCTTCACGTCCCCGCCGCGCTCCATCGGGGCCAGCCCATGGTCCTTCAACCATCCCCGCAGCGCGATGTCCTGGGTGTTGCCGAGCTGCGGCGTCGCGATCCGCTTGCCGCGAACATCGGCGGGCGTCCGAATGCCGGCCGCGGGCCGGACGATCAGCGCCGCCCCGCCGTCGGCCGAGCCGGCGATCACGACCGGAACCTTCCCCTTGGATTTGACGTAGGCATTGATCGCCGGCCCGGGTCCGATGTACGCGAGATCCAGCTCGCCGGCAAACAACGCTTCAATCGCCGCGGGCCCCGCGTTGAAGATCTTCCAGTCGATCGTGACGTCCGGTCCCATGGCCTTCGCAAACGCGCCGTTGGCGTGTCCGATGAGCGCCTGGGCGTGCGTGATATTGGGAAAGTGGCCGACACGAACGACGACCGCCGGATTCGCGAGGGCCGATTCGATGGAGGAAGTTCCGACGGCCCCCATGGACAGCGCCGCGAGTGACAGAGCGAACACGAACAATCGTGCGGTCATCCTGCTCTCCCGGAGAAAGAATGCGCCCCGGGACATCAGGTATCCCACGGCCAGCTCCATATTCGCATACCATGGTCCCGCGCACAACCCGACCCCCGGGACCATCACGGAGAACGACGGACAACCACCGGCCCACCACGGCAGGTCCTCCCAGGCCGCGACGGTTGATATGGAGGGTCCGAAATCGGTATGCTGGGCGGCGTCGGTCGTTCACCAGGGAGGGCGCGTCATGACTCGTCTTGCGGTATTGTGTCTTGCGGTGGTGCTGGGGTGGAGCGGGCTCGGACGGACCGCCG
>JBDSOK010000184.1:0-4927 GCA_039914845.1 Nitrospiria bacterium
GCTGCTTCAGCAATTCATCGATCCCAGTCCCGAGAGGGCCCATGCCAGCGTGAAGGCGCTCGTCGAGCGCGTGCCGGGCGGCTCCTGGCTCCGCGCGTTTCATTATTGGACCGCACAGGCGGTCGTCGTCGCCCTCATGCTGCACATCCTGCGGGTCTTCATCACCGGCGCGTACAAGCAGCCGAGGATACTGACATGGTATTTCGGTCTGGGGTTGCTCGGCCTCGGCGTCTTCGGATCGTACTTTACCGGCACGGTATTGAAAGGCGATCAGGAAGCGTTCGACGCGCTGGCGCACTACCGCGCGGGGGTTGAGTGGTTCGGCGCGGCGGGGTCGTTTCTGGCGTCGGCCGACTGGATCTCGCTGAACGTGAAGCTCTACGCCTCACACGTGACCATTCTGCCGCTCCTGCTGGTCCTGCTGATCGCGGCTCACTTCTACCTCGTCAACGTCCACAGCCTCTCACCCTTGCCGTTCGGAGACGATGCGGCCCGCACCGCGGTCCCCGCGGATCGGATGACCGGCACCTTTCTCGAACACGCCACGCGCATCCTCATCTACGGCTCACTCTATTTCGCCCTGGTCGCGGTCATCGCCTGGGTCTACCCCGCACCGCTCGGTGAGCCCTCCGCCGGCATGGAGATGGGCATCAAACCGCCATGGCCGTTTCTGTGGTTGTATGCGCTGGAGAATATGACCGGGCGCATGGATACCATGATGCACGGCATCATCGCGTTCTTCGTGCTGCTGGCCCTGGTCCCGGTTCTCGACCGAGGCACCGACCGGCATCCCGCGCGGCGCAAGATCACGATGGGCCTCGGCGCCGCGGTGCTCCTGGGCCTGATCGGGCTCTCGGTCTACGCTGCGGTGGCGCCGCCCCAGCTTCACGAACACGAGCACGCGCCGCCCGGCGCCATGGTCCCGTCCGCTCCCGGTCCGCTCCACGACGAGGGGATGGTCGAGGACGGCGAAGAACACGGGCACTAAGCGTTAGGATACCGACCCATGCACTACTTCATCACACTCTGGTTTACCTGGGTCCATGACTGGGGATACCTGGGCATCGTCGTGTTGATGGCGATGGAAAGCTCGATTTTCCCGGTCCCCAGCGAGCTGGTGATTCCGCCCGCGGCCTATTGGGCGATGCAGGGACGGTACACCATGACCGGGGTCGTTCTCGCCGGCACCGTGGGAAGCGTGTTGGGCGCCGGCATCACGTACCTGGCGGCGCGCGCGGTCGGCCGCCCGCTGGTGCTCCGGTACGGGCGATACACCGGCGTGTCGGCGTCCAAACTCGAGCGGGCGGAGCGGTGGTTGACCCGCTACGAGGCGGGCGGCGTCTTTTTCGCGCGGCTGCTCCCGGTGGTCCGGCACCTGATCGGGATTCCGGCGGGGATCGTGCGCATGCCGTTCGCCACCTACCTGGCGGTGACCACCGCGGGTTCCGCGCTGTGGTGCGGGGTGCTGGCCTGGTTCGGCGCGCGCGTCCTCGGCGATCAACCCCGCCTCCTGGACGATCCGGCGCTCATGATCGGCGTGCTCAAAGCCAAGGCGATGTGGTTCGTCGTGCTGGTGTTGGGGGTGTGCGCTCTCTATCTCCTGGTCATGCGCCTCACCGCTCCGCCCCGCCCCGCCGCCTAGCAGGGTGCTGAAAAAGTCCGCACCCTGCTCTCCCAGGGGCTCGCGCCCCTAGGACGGCCCCAAAAACCGAGGCCTGTGACCCCTCGAAGGGGGCCAACCCCCTTCGAGCAACCCCCACGCAGGCTTTTTCAGCAGCCTGCTAGCTGTTTTTCGCCTCGAAATATGCTACAACGAGGCCCATAACCTACCTCTTCAACCGGGAGAAGATCATGAAGCGAGCGGTGATCGGTTTGGGACTCTGCCTGATCGCGTGGATCGCGGCGCCGCCCGCGGCGTTTGCCGGCGAGGCGAAGGTCAAGAGTATCGAGACGCTCTACGCCGGCAAAGACACACTCAAGGGCCAGCGCATCCAGATCAAAGGCAAGGTCGTCAAGGTCAACACCGGAATCATGGGCAAGAACTTCTTCCACCTTCAGGACGGCAGCGGCAAAGCGGGGAATAACGATCTCACCGTCACGACGCAGGACGAGGTGCGGGTCGGCGATGAGGTCGTGGTCACGGGCCTCGTCACCGTCAACCGCGACTTCGGCGCCGGCTACTCCTATCCCTTGATCGTGGAAGACGCCACGGTGACGAAGGGAGCCGGCCGTTAGGTTCGTCGCGTCGCGCCGGTCATGGGCCCGGCCGTGAAGCTCATCACCTGGAATGTGAACGGCGTGCGCTCGGTCTGCCGCAAGGGATTTTTCGACTTTCTGGACCGCGAACGTCCCGATGTCCTCTGTCTTCAAGAGGTGAAGATCCACGAGGCCCAGTGCGACGAGGCCCTGCTCCACCCGCCGGGCTATCGCACCTACTGGCACGGCGCGCAGAAGAAGGGGTACAGCGGGGTGGCCACCTTTTGCCGCGAGGAACCGCTGGCGGTGCGCGCCGGCCTGGGTGTGCCGGCCTATGATGAAGAAGGCCGCGTGCTCATCACCGAATATCCCGGATTCGTCCTGCTCAACGTCTATGTGCCCAACGGCCGGCGCGACCACGGCCGGGTCCCCTTCAAGATGGCGTTTTGCGACGCGCTGCTCGCGGTCTGTAAAGACCTCACCTCCGCCGGCAAGCGCGTGATTGCCTGCGGGGATTTCAACACCGCCCACCGCGAGATCGATCTCAAGAATCCGAAAGCCAACGCCGATACCACCGGGTTTTTGCCGGTCGAACGGGCCTGGATCGAGACCTTTATCGCGCACGGCTACGTCGACATCTTCCGCGAGCAGCATCCCGATCCGGGACACTATACCTGGTGGAGTTATCGGCCCGGCGTGCGCGAGCGGAACATCGGCTGGCGCATCGACTATCACTTCATTTGCGAGAGCCTCCGAGGCCGCGTCTCCGGGACCCGGCTCCTGCCGCAGGTGGCCGGTTCGGATCACTGCCCGGTGGTGCTCGAACTCGACCCCGCGTAAATCCGGCGGCGGTCCGTCACCGAAAGGAGTTCCCCCGATGTATCGATGTCCGTGCTGCCAGCAATCCGCGCCCCGCACCAAGGTGGACGTGACCAGCGTCGACCAGGCGATCAAGGCCGATCAACTGACCGAGAAGGACGTCTTCAAGCGCTCCTACATCGGCCACGGCTCGCAGTCGAGTGTCTTCGTCTTTCAAGGCCACAAAGGCCCATTCCGCAAACATGTGCACGTCACCCACGACGAAATCGGCTACGTCCTCAACGGATCAGGCTCCGTCACGGTGGGCGACCTCACCCGCCCGGTGAGCACGGGCGACATCTGGGTGATCCCCGCCAACACCCCCCACGAAGCCCAATTCGAAAGCGAACCCGTCCAGGTGTTGTTTATCTCATCGCCAATGGACGACCCCGACAACCCCGACCGCGTGTGGTTAGATTGATCTCGGTTTTTGACCTTGATCCGTTGAGAAGGGGCCAGATGGAAGGCGGAGCGAAGCGTTGCACCGGAGCGTACTGGGTCGTACGTGAGGATGCAACGCTGAAGCGACAACGCACCAGATGGTCCCTTATCGACGGATCATGATGACGACGGCGCAAGACGTCGTCATCATCGGCGGGGGATTCGCCGGGCTCTCCGCCGGCGTCGCGCTGTCCGAGCGCGGCTTCCGCGTCACCCTGATCGAAAAGCGCTCGCGCTTGGGCGGCCGGGCGTCGTCCTACACCGATCCCGCGAGCGGGGAGGTGGTCGATAACGGCCAGCACGTGTTCCTCCGGGCCTATCGGCGGACGATTCACTTCCTGGAGACGATCGGCACGATCGATCAGCTCGTGTTTCAACCCCGTCTCGCGCTCGACATGGTCGAAGCCGGCGGCTCGGTGACCCGCTTTGCGGCGTGGGGCTTGCCGGCCCCGTTCCACGTCGCAGGCGCCATGGCATCCGCGGGCGGCATCCCGTGGCGGGACCGCCTCGCGGCCCTCGCCTTCGGCGCGAGGTTGTGGAGGCGGGGACCTGCGGACGCCGACGGCCTGACGGTGGAGCAGTGGCTCGATCGGCACCATCAGCCGGCCTCGCTCCGGGCCCGTCTCTGGCACCCGCTGGCGCTCGCCACGTTGAATGAAGACCCCGCGATCGCCGCGGCGGCCCCGTTCGCGGCCGTGCTGGCCGACGCCTGGTTTCGACGCGCCGAGTGGTCGGCCATCGGTCTTCCCCGAACCGGACTCGGCGCGCTCTATACCGAGGCCGCGCAAGCGTTCATCGAAACACGGGGGGGGCGCGTGCTGACCGGGCAGACCGCAACCGGCTTGATCGTCTCGCGGGGGCGCGTCACCGGGGTCACCTTGGCCGACGGCGACACGCTGGAGGCCTCGTGGTATGTGAGCGCCGTCCCCTACGTCAATCTCCCCGAGCTCCTGCCGTCGCAGGTCCAACTCGGCCACATCGCCTTTCTGACGACTCAAGGCCTCGTGTCCTCGCCGATCATTTCCCTGTATCTCTGGTTCGACCGGCCGATCTTGAACCACCCGTTCGTGGGCATGGTCGGAACCTCCTGGCAATGGGCGTTCGACCGCCGCGCACTGCTGGGCCAATCCGGTCGGGACGGACATGTCACCCTCGTGATGAGCGCGGCCCACGCCTCGATCTCGCGCCCCAATGACGAGTTGGTGGCCCTGGCGCTGCGCGAACTCGAGGCCCATTTCCCCGCCGCGCGATCGGCGCGGCTCCATCATCGCGTGATGGTCAAGGAACCGCACGCCACGTTCTCGCCGCGGGTGGGCAGCGACGCGCATCGGCCGGATCAACGCACGCCGATTGAAAATTTTCTGCTGGCCGGGGACTGGACGCGGACCGGCCTGCCGGCGTCGATCGAGGGGGCGGTGTGGAGTGGCTATCG
>JBDSOK010000245.1:0-13467 GCA_039914845.1 Nitrospiria bacterium
CGAGGTAGCTGGTTCCCCCCGCGGTGTGTCCGGGTGTGGGCAGGGCATGGACGGTGAAATCGGGCCCGATCTCGATGTCGGCGGGAGCCTCCAGCGGCAGGTCGGCGGCCGTGCCATGATGGGCGTGAAATGTCGACCACTCGGCCCGCGGCACCGCGATGCGCGCCCCGGTCTGAGCCTTGAGCAACGCGGCGCCTTCCATGTGATCGCGGTGGCAATGGGTCAAGAGAATCCAGCGGAGCATCAGCCGCCGCTGGAGTACCGCTTCCACGGCGTGCATCGGCTCATAGCCGGTATCCACCAGGACCGCATCCGGTGAGCCGTCGCGGTACAGCAAATAGGCGTGGACGGCATAGTCGCCCATGTGACCGGTCAGAATGACGCAGCGCCGGGGACCGATCAGGTCGAGCGCGTGGGGCTCCGGAAGGCCCTCGCCACGCTGAATCGCCGCCAATTTCGCGGGATCTAGTCCCAGGATTTCGGCGAGCGTGGACAGCTGAGCCGGTTGAGGGGACCCCCGCCCCGATTCCCAGAGTTCCAGGGCCTCAAAGGACACGCCGGCGCGTCCAGCCGCCGTTTCCAGCGACCAACCCAGGCCCATGCGGGCCTTTTGGACGATGTCGAACCACCCATCCTCAAGCGGGGTGGCGGCCATATGGGGCGACGGAGGTTTCATTGACTTCCCGCGTTTCGCTCTGCTAATATTCCTCGGTTTACTATCCCATCCTCAAGGAAGGAGTTTTTTCGTATGAAATTGGTGAACGCGATCGTCATTGGAGATACCCATCTCCTCCTCTCGGAGCCGCTCCCGAAAGATGCGGAAGAAATCACCATCCGGATCCGGTTGACTAATCACGCCCCGTCGACTCCCGAGTTGGAATTCGCCAAACAGCCCGGCTAAGTCCGCTCACATCCTCCGTCAGCGTTGACGGAGGATGGTCACTTTTTTCATCACCACATCCGTGAGGGGCCGATCGCGACCGTCCTGAGACTTCGGGACCTTCACGATTTTGCTCACGACGTCCATGCCCTCGACGACCTCGCCGAAAATCGTATGGCGGCCGTCCAGCCAGGGCGTCGCCTTTTCGGTAATGAAAAATTGACTGCCGTTGGTATTGGGACCGGCGTTGGCCATCGAGAGCCGCCCCGGCTTCTCGTGTTTGAGCGGGGAAGACACTTCGTCGGCAAACTTATACCCCGGCCCGCCGGTGCCGTCGCCGAGCGGGTCCCCGCCCTGAATCATGAAATCGGGAATGACGCGATGAAAAATCAGACCGTCGTAGAACGGCCGCTTGACCTTCTGGCCGGTCTTGGGGTCGGTCCACTCCTTGGTCCCTTCCGTCAATCCGACGAAGTTGGCCACCGTATTGGGGGATTCCTTCTCGAATAAGCGGCAGACGATCTTGCCCAGACTCGTGTCGAAGACGGCATAGGTCCCGGCGGGAAGCTTCTTCTTCGCCGCGTCGGCCGACTCATCGCCCATCACCAACCCGACCGCCATCACTCCCATCACCACCACACTCAACCAGTCCATTGATCCTCCTTAGGTATCAGGTGAACCCTCGTGCTCTCCACGATCCTGCGGGTGGCCCGCCTCGGGGCCCTCCATATCCTCTTCAGATGAACGTTCCACCGCCACCGGGGTCACCAGCTTGCGCGCGACGGTCAAGAAGGCCGTGTGGGCCACCATCCGATGGGCCGGGCGCACGCTGCGGCCCTCGATGTTCCACGGTCGCAGGAGCGTTTCGAACGTCTCGATCAATCCGAACGCTCCCGATCCCTCCAGCGACTCGACCAGCTTCACCACCTGCGGCACGGTGGGCAGATACGAGAGAAAAATCCCGCCGGTGCGCAGCGCGCGGACGGCTTCCGGCACCACGCGCCACGGCTCCGGAAGATCCAAGACCACGCGATCCACGTCCTGCTCCTCGATGCGTTCGGCGACGTCGCTCCGATGCAGGAGGTGATGGCCGACCTTGCCCAGGTACATCGCGATATTGTCCAGCGCCCGCTCGGCGAAGTCATCCCGGATTTCGTATGAGATGACCCGCCCGGATTCGCCCACCGCGCGCAGCAACGTCATCGTGAGCGCGCCGGAGCCGATGCCCGCCTCCACCACCGTCGCCCCGGGGTAGATATCGGCCCAGAGCAGAATCGTGGCGAGGTCCTTGGGATAAATCACCTGCGCCCCGCGGGGCATCTTCATAATGTACTCGGCCAGCGTCGGCCGGAGGACGACAAACTTCGTGCCGCCGGAGAGGGTGACGCTCGCTCCGTCGGGCGTGCCGATCAAGGCGTCGTGCGCGATGGTTTGTCCGCTGTGCTGGTAGATTTTCCCGGCACGCAGGTTCAGGGCATAGATCCGTCCCTTGCGGTCGATCAGGTGAACCCGCTCGCCGTTGCGTAGGATCACGGGGTCAGTTCCGCCGGCTCACTGCGCCGTTGCACCGTGGCGACCAGCTTGCAATAGGAGCAGATCTCCGCCGTGCTGGGCTGGCCGCAGGAGGTGCATTCACGAAGGTCCGCCGCGGCGGGCGCCGCCTCAGCGCGGGCCTTTTGGCGGTCGAGGAATTGGAAGTAAAACTGATGCTTGGTTCCCGGCGAGGCGTCTTCCAGGCGATTGAGCACGTCTTTATAGACCAGCATCTTGGAGCCCGCGCTATTGGGACACTCATCCACGATGTAATCGATTTTGTGAATCACCGCCCACGCCGCGATCTCGCGCTCCGCCAGGCGATACAGGGGCTTGACCTTGCGGGCATGCTTGGGATGGTCGTTGGGCAGCACCGGCAATTGTTTCGCCAGGTAATCGTCCTGCCAATGTAAGACATTGCCGAGGAGGCGGGAGGCCTCATCGTCCAGATTATGGCCGGTCGCGAGCACCGGCATCTCGTAGTGCATGGCGATCGCGTTCATGTTGTAGCGCTTGATCACGCCGCAGGCCGAACACGGAGGGCGCCGGAGTTCTTCCGACATCTCGGAGATCCCCAACCCATGGGTCTCCACCAGCGAATGCACGACGAAGGGCAGATTTCTGGCCTGGGCGAAGACCTCCACTTTCTTGCGCGAGGCGACGGAGTATTCACCGATGCCCAGATCGATGTGCAGGCCCATGGTCCGATAGCCCAGCCGAACCAGAATTTCCCAGAGCGCCAGGCTGTCCTTGCCGCCCGACACCGCCACCGCCACGGCCTCGCGGTGTCCGAACATGCGATCGCCCTTGATCGCCCGCGAAACCTGTTCGATCACATACTCGTCGAAGCAGCTCGGACAGAAGGCCGCGTTGTGACGGGGCAAGCGAATAATCGCTTTGGTGGAGCATTTACGGCAGCGCATGGGGTTATCCCCCGGAAATGACGGGACGGACCTCGATCGTGTCCTGATCGCCGACCATCTCATCGTCGGCGATCAGGGTGTCCCCGCGGATCACGAGGACGGTATCGGGAAGGATCTCGAGCTCGCGCAGCACCTGCCAAACCTGCTTGGGCCCGGCCAGCGCGGCTTCGCGGGTGGGATGGTGCAGAAGAATTTTCATCGTCCGGCCATGATACGGGAACAGCGGGAGGGATTCAACTACGGCGGCCGGGTTAGAAGCGCTTGCCGAGGGATCCGGCGTACCCCGTCAGCTCCACGTAGCCGCTACCACCCACACTGCGGCCATCGACCCGGCCCTTGACCGTCACGGCGCCTTCCCAATAGGTCACGCGCGTGCTCTTGGTCGTGATCAGTTCCTGATTCGCGAGCGTCGGCGTGATCGTCAACTCGATCTCGTGGTCGGGCACGCCGATGACCCAGCGGCTGGGGTAGACCGCTTTGGTGGCCGGACTGGTCCAGGTGTCGCGGATCGAGTAGCTCAACGCTTCCAGCGGCAGGTGGATCGTCGAGCCGTCTGGGCGGATCAGCGTCCCGCTCGAGACGGGTTCGGCCGTGCCGTCGGCGCGGCGGATGCGGTACAGCATCAGATCCATGCCGTTGTCGAGGTGGAGTCCGAACCAATCCCAGCCGATCTGGTGTTCCGAGAGCTGGCCGCTGCCGAACTCATGATCCATCCAGCTCAAGCCCTTCACCGTCTCCAGCCGCCCGTCGATCGTCAACGTGCCGGAGGTGTCCAGGCGCGTCATCGAATAGTAATGCGACATCTGGCCGGCACCGGGACCCTTCCGGCTGACCCCATCCCGGCCGTGGATGACCGGCGGGCGCGACGGTTTCAGCCGGAGCAGGACGGAGCGGCTGCCCTCCACCGCCGAGAGCACGATGATTCCCTCGCGTTCTTCGGCAAACCACTGACCGTTCCACACCTTCAATCGCTTGGCCTTGGTCTCCGCGCCCGCGCTTCCGGGCCCCGGCCGCCGGATTTTTTCCGCGAACGTGAATCGCTTCTCCGTCTCGTCGGTGATGGCGAAGTGGGCGAGGAAGACGTTCTTGAGTGCCCACTTCGATGGATTGCGCCGGACGCCTTCGGCGTCGATCCCGCGCCGGAAGAACGTGAGTTGATAGCCGTAGCTCCGGCCGGACTCGGACGTGAGCCGGCCGGTGTAGTACCACCATTCGGTCTGATACGCGGGATGGGGCCCATGGTCGCGCGGAAACACGAAGCGATAGCCGGGCGCCGCGGACGCGAAGCCTGCGGCGTACGCGGGAGCGACGCAGGCGAGGCCGAACGCCGCCAGGATGACGAGGATGAGCACACGACGGCCGCGGGGGAATGCCTTATTCATGTTGAAGGACCTCCACAATGGGTAAACGGGCCGCGCGCCGGGCGGGAAACCATCCGGCGGCGACGGCCGCAAGCAAGGCCAAGACGGCGGCCCCCGCGATTTCGAGCGGGTCCCACCAGAACGCAATCGTCCACCCGAACGATTGGACGTTCACCACCCGAATGAGGATCACCGACACGCCAAGCCCGGTGGCAATTCCCAGGAGTGCGCCCAGCACGCCGATGAGCCCCGCCTCGCAGAGGACGACGCCTCCGACTTGCAGACGGGTCGCGCCCAGGGCGCGGAGCACACCCAATTCGCGGCGGCGCTCGAGCACGATGGCGAGCACCGTATTGGCGATCCCCAGCATCGCGACCACCAACGCCACCACGTCGAGGGCGCGGGTGATGGCAAAGGTTTGATCGAAGACCTCCAGGATGTCCCGTTTGAGCGCCCGGTTGGAGGTGACGGCGACGTGGTGCGACGGCCCGAGCGCGTCGGCGATCGCGCGGCTCACGCGTTCGGGGTCGGCGCCCTCGGCGAGGTACACGGCCACCGCGTTGACTCCCCGGTCGCGCCAGTGTCGCACAAAGAGCGATCGGTCCATCAAGACGCGACCCCCGTCGGTGGCGTAGTCGTAAAACACACCGAGGATCGGCAACGAGACGGAGGCGCCCGGCGCGGGGAGCGTGATCCGATCCCCCGCGCGCAGGCCGTGCGCGCGGGCCATGACCTCGGAGACGGCGACCCCTTCTCCCGCGGCCAGGCGGGCCAGCAGCGCCCGCGGATCGCCGCGCGCAAACTGTAACGAACCGCGATCACGGACGACCGCCAGGTCGCGCGCCGAGACGAGGTGCGGACGGCCGTCATACTCGATCGGAATCTGGCGGTAGGGATCGACCGCCGCCACGCCGCCGACCGAGGCGATCGCGGAGAGGATCGTGTCGTCTGAAAACCGGGCCGAGGGCCCCACCGCCGGGCGCGCGGCGGGGGTCAGATACAGATCGGCGCTGATCGTCTCCGCAATCCATCGCTCGACCGTTCGACGAAAGCTGCCGACCATCACGACCACGCTGACCATCATCGCCAGCGCCGTCATCAATGCGCCGACCGCGACGGCGGTTCGGCCCGGCGTCGCCGATAAGGTGCCGCCCGCGATCCGTGCCTCCACCCAGCCCAGCCGCAGCGCAAGCGGATCGACGACGCGCCCCAGCCAACGGCCCGCGAGGGGCGCCAGGCAGGCGCCGCCCAAGACGACGAAGAGCGCGGCGGCATACCCGAAGAGCGGCACGCCGGCCACGGGGCCCGCCTGCGCCGCGGCCGCCGCCAGCGCGAACCAGACCAGACCCAAAACGGCGAGGGGGCCCGCGCGACGGCTGCGGCGCCGTTCGACCCACCCGACGTGGAGGACCTCGCGGGGCACGGTCCGGAGCGCTTCGGCGATCGGGACCAGCGCCGCGAGTCCGGCAACCACGCACCCGAGCACGAGGCCTTCTGCCGCCAGCCCGGGGGTCAAGGCGATCGATTGGGCGGGCGCGCCCTGATACAGCGCCTCGACAGTCGCGGAGACCGTGCCGAGCGCGCCCCAGGCCAGGAACCATCCCAACGGCACGCCCACCAGACCGCCCGCCGCGCCGAAGAGGAGCGACTCGACGGCGAGCGCGCCGAACAGGCGCGTGCGGGTCACGCCCAACGCGCGCAGGAGGCCGATCTCGGCTCGGCGCCGCAGCAGTGAATAGGCCATCGTATTGTAAATGAGGAAGAGGCCGACCAAGAGGGCGATGCCGCTCAACGCGGTGAGATTGACCTGAAGCGATCGGACGACCTGCTCGGTGTGCGCCAGCCGCCGCTCGGGACGCTGCACAACCATGTCCGGCGGCAGTTGACGGCGGAGGTCGCCCGCGACGCGCTCCGCGGCCTCCGGTGCGGTCAAGACATCGATCCGATCCAGACGCCCCAGCCGATCGAACGTCCACTGGGCGGCGGCCAGATCCATCAGCGCGATCCGGCCGCCCCATGCGTCGGCCAACGGGCCCGGGGCGAGCACGCCGGCGACCGTCAACGCGATGGAACGGTCGCGATCGATGACGCGGAGCGTTCCCCCGGCCGCCGCTCCTCGACGCGCGGCGAAGGGTTCGGTCACCAAGACGGCGGAGGAGTTCAGCAGGAAGGGTTCGGGCAGCGTATCGAGGTCGCCGATCCGCGGGTCAATCCCATGGCTTTGCCCATGATCGCGAAACGGCGCCTCGCTGAAGGGGTCAATGCCCAGCACGATCAGCGACTCGTCCGTCCCGTCAATCGCCACCGTGCGTTGGACGATCGGCGCGGCGGCCAGCACGTCCGGGGCGGCGGTCACCACGGCATAGAGCGACTCGTCGAATCCCGCCTCCCCGCCGACCACTTCGAGCGTCGCGCTCCCGCTGACCGCCGCGAGGCTGTCGCGGAACGAGGCGTTGACACTGGTGTTGCACAGGCGGATCGCCACATACAGGGCGACGCCGAGCGCGATGCCGATGACGGTGAGCGCGGTGCGCACCTGCGCATGGGTCAGGTGTCGGAGCGCGGTGAGCCGAATCAACGGGAGGATCACGTCACGCGTCGATCCGGCCGTCCCGCAGCCGGGTGGTTCGGTGGGCGAATCGCGCCGCGTCGGGGCTGTGCGTGACGAGGACGGTCGTCGCGCCGGAGGACGCGGCCAGGGTTGAGAGGAGGGTCAGGATCTCCAATCCCCGGGCCGAATCGAGATTGCCGGTAGGCTCATCGGCCAGCAGCAGGCGGGGGCGCGTTACCAGCGCGCGCGCGATCGCCACGCGCTGGGCCTCGCCGCCGGACAACTCGTGGGGCCAGTGCGCCGCCCGGCCGCCCAATCCCACCGCCTCGATCAGGGCCTCCACCTCGCGCGTGACCTGGGCCGACGGGACCCGCTGCAACAAACGCGGCAGGGCGATGTTCTCCCAGGCGGTGAGATAGGGCAGCAAATTGAAGGATTGAAAGACGAGCCCGATGTGCTCACGCCGCCAGCGGGTCAGGACGCGATCAGAGCACGCGCCGGTGGCGCGGCCGTCCACCCAGACGGTGCCCTCGCTCGGGAGATCCAACGTGCCGATCAAATGCAGGAGCGTGCTCTTGCCCGACCCGCTCGGTCCGATCACGACGTGGAATTCTCCGGCGGACACGTCGAGATTGACCCCGCGCACGGCCCACACCGCCTGTGAGCCTCTGGCATACGCCTTGCCCACGTTCTCCAGCCGGATCATCGGGCCAGGCGCCCGGCGGCTTCGCGATCGAGCAACCAGCGGCAACGGCCGTCGATTGGCTCCACCGCCTGGGCCGGCCATTGGACGGGATCGCGCGGCCCCTCGAGTGTTGCGGCCACCGCGTCAGCCTTCGCGCCGCCGGCGACGAGAAACATCATCGTCTGCGCATGCGCGAAGACCGGGATCGTGAGGGTGATGCGGTCGGGTACCGGCCGCCCGGCGCGCGTCGCGGTAACCCAGGCCGTTCGTTCACCGAGCGCGGCGTCGCCCGGGACGAGCGACGCGGTATGTCCGTCGGCCCCGAGTCCCATCAGCGCGAGGTCGAACCGCGGCCAGTCACGGCCGGGAAACTGGGCGCGCAACGCGACCTCGTAGGCGGCCGCGGCGGCCGCCGGAGGTGCCAGCTCGGTGGGCACCCGGAACAGCCGATCGCGGGAGATCGGGACGTGGGAGAAAAGCGCTTCGTCGGCCATGCGATAATTGCTGAGGGGGTCGTCCTGCGGTACCCACCGCTCGTCCCCGAAGAACCAGGCGATGCGCGACCACGGCAAACCATCCGGTCGCGCCGCCAGGCGCGCATAGAGCGCCCGGGGCGTCTCGCCGCCGGAGAGCACGATCGTGCAGCGTCCCGAGCCGGCTACCGCGTGCCGGACTTCGCTTGCGACCAGGTCGGACGCCGCGGAGATCACCGCGGCCCCGGTGGGATAGGTTTCAACGGTGGGGGCCATCGTCGTCCGCCGGGGCAAATGTCCTAGGTTGTCTGCCAGGCGCGATTCGCCTCGCGATGGATCAAGGTCTCCGCCGCCTGGGGCCCCCAGGTTCCGGCGGCGTAATTGGGGAAGACCGGCGGCGGCCGGCGGGCCCAGCCCTGCAAAATGTCAGTGATGAAGGCCCACGCGCAATGCACTTCGTCGCCGCGGGCGAAGAGAGTGGAGTCGCCCAAGATGCTGTCCAGCAGCAGCCGCTCGTAGGCGTCGGGCGGCGCTTGACCGAACGCCGCCGCATAATGAAAGTCCATGTGCACGCGCTCGATGCCGATCGCGGGACCCGGGGCTTTGGAGCCGAAGCCCAACGAGATGCCCTCATCCGGCTGAATGCGCAGGGTCAGCACGTTCGGGTCGAGCCCGTCGCAGCCCGCGGTTCGGAACAGCGCATAGGGAGCGCGCTTGAACGAGATCGCGATCTCGGTGACGCGCCGGGGCAGGCGTGTCCCTGCGCGCAGGAAAAAGGGCACGCCCGCCCAGCGCCAATTGTCGATGGAGAGGGCCAGCGCGACGAACGTCTCGGCGGCGGAGTCGGGTGCGACGTCGGGTTCCTCGCGATAGCCGGGCGCGCGGCGACCCTCGATCTCTCCGGCCCCGTATTGTCCCCGGATCACCAGGCGGTCGAGGTCCGCATCGGTCAGCGGACGAAGCGCCTTGAGCACCTTCACCTTTTCGTCCCGCACCGCGTCGGCCTCGAAGGCCGTAGGAGGCTCCATTGCGACGAGCGTGAGCAATTGCAGCAGGTGATTCTGGACCATGTCGCGGAGGATGCCGGCCTCCTCGAAGTAACGCCCGCGGCCCTCGATGCCGATTGACTCGCCCACCGTGATTTGGACGTGGTCGACGTGATGGCGGTTCCACAGCGGCTCGAACATGCCGTTGGCCAGCCGGAACACCAAAATATTCTGCACGGTTTCTTTGCCGAGGTAATGGTCGATGCGATAAATCTGCTCTTCGGTGAAGACCTCGCCGAGGAGGCGATTCAGCGTGACCGCGCTCTCCAGATCGCGCCCGAACGGTTTCTCGACAACCACGCGCGACCAGCCCGGTCCTCGCGCGCGCGGCGAGACGAGACCGGCCGTGGCCAGGTGCGCGAGAATGGTCGGCACCAGGCTGGGCGGCACGGCCAGGTAAAAAAGCCGATTACCCTCCGTGCCGTGCAGGCGGTCGGTTTCGACGAGGAGGTCGCGGAGTTGCTCGTAGCCCTTGGGGTCATCATATTCACCCGAGCAGTAATAGAGGCGTTGGGCAAACGGTTCCCAGGTTCCGGGCGCCCCGGAACGGCGGGAGAATTGATCCACCGCGGCGCGCATCTCCTGTCGGAATTCGTGAGGGGCTTTCGGTTGGCGGGCGTAGCCCACCACCGCAAACTGGGGTGAGAGCAGGTGATCCCATTCCAGATTATAGATGGCCGGGATCAGCTTGCGTCGGGTGAGATCGCCGGAGGCCCCGAAGACGACCATCGCGCACGGCTGCGCGCGCCGCTCCACGCCGCGGGGTCCCGCATCGATGACCCGGCGGTCGGGTGAGATCGTCGTCACGGCGCATCTTTCACCGCGTGCCCGCCGAACTGTTGACGAAGGGCGGCGAGGAGCTTGGCGGCGAACGAGTCGTCCTGGCGCGAGCGGAACCGCATGACCAGCGCCAGGAGCAATGCCGGGGTGGGCACTTCTTTCTCAATCGCGTCCAGCAACGTCCAGCGCCCTTCCCCCGAATCGTCCACGTAGCCGCGAATGGACGCCAATCCGGGATCGTGCTTCAGGGCCGCCGCGGTCAATTCCAGCAGCCAGGACCGCACGACGCTGCCGTGATTCCACAAGCGGGCGAGGGCCGCCAGATCCAATCGGTAGTCGGAGTGCTGCAAGAGCTCGAAGCCCTCGGCGTACGCCTCCATGAGTCCATACTCGATGCCGTTATGGATCATCTTGGTGTAGTGGCCTGCGCCCGAGGCGCCCACGTGCGCGTAGCCCTCCGGGGGGGCCAGGGCGGCGAAGATCGGCTCGATCCGGCGATAGGCGTCGAGGGAGCCGCCGACCATGAGGCAATAGCCCTCCGTGAGCCCCCAGACGCCCCCACTGGTGCCAACATCCAAGAAGTGGATGCCGCGCTCGGTCAATGCCGCCGCCCGACGAACCGAATCTTTATAATGAGAGTTCCCGCCGTCGATCACGACGTCGCCCGCCGCCAACAGCGGGGTCAGCGTCGCCAGCGCCGCATCCACCGGAGGGCCCGCGGGAATCATCAGCCACACCGCGCGAGGCGGGGTCAGCGCGGCGACCAGCGCCGGCAGATCGGCGCATCCGGTCGCGCCGTGTGCGGCGACGGCAGCGATCGTGCCGGGGGCGGCGTCATAGGCCGACACCTTGATGGAACGGGCGATGAGCCGCCGGGCCATATTCATCCCCATGCGGCCCAGGCCGATGATGCCGAGTTCCGTCACGCGCGTCGTCGCGATCGCAGAAGGTTCTCCGACTCGTCCAAGTCGCGAATCGGCGGACGTCAGTTGGTGGCGTCTTTGACGGTGTCCTTCACGTCATCAACCGCGCGGTCGACATTTTCCCCGGCGCGCTCGGCCGGACCCTTTTCGCAGCCGATCGTCGCCGCCCCCAGCGCGATCGCCAGGGCCAATGAAAGGGCCGTGTATCCCGTTGTGTTCATCAGGCACCTCCGTGTGAGTGCGAAAATGTGTTCTCATGGGATACTACCGAATCGACTGCATGAAGACAAGCCGATCGTCCCCGTGTCGTTCCGCCCGGCGCGTTGACTCGCCCCGGCTGTTTTGTTAGGCTGCCCCCCGCTGCGCCGTCAGAGGCGGCCCGCTCGATTGTCCGCATGCGTCATCCATTCTCGATCTGAAAGGAGTCGTCACATGGGCTCAACGAATTCCTCGTCGGAGGCGGTTGCGACGCTGCGTCATCACGCGGCGGTGCTGCGCATCGAGAGCATGCGCGCGACCAGCGAGGCGGGCAGCGGTCACCCCTCGAGTTGTTGTTCGGCGGCCGATCTCGTCGCCGCGTTGTTCTTTGCGGTCATGCGGTACGATCCGAAGAACCCCCGCGATCCGCGCAACGACCGGTTCGTCCTCTCCAAGGGGCATGCGGCGCCGCTCTTATACGCCGCGTGGGCCGAAGCCGGGCTCTTCGACAAGGCCGATCTGCTGCGGTTGCGCACCCTGGGCTCAGACCTGGAAGGCCATCCCACGCCGCGGCTCTCGTTCGTCGACGTGGCGACCGGCTCGCTCGGGCAAGGTCTCTCGGCCGGCGTCGGCATGGCGCTCAACGCCAAGCGACTGTCGCGCAACGGCGCGCGCACCTACGTCCTGATGGGAGACGGGGAGTCGGTGGAGGGCTCGGTCTGGGAAGCGGCGGAGATCGCGCGGCATGAGGCCTTGGACAACCTCTGCGCCATCGTGGACGTCAACCGCTTCGGTCAGAGCGACCCCACTATCCTGCAACACGATATGGAGGCCTACCGCTTGCGGTGGACGGGGTTCGGGTGGCACGCGATCATCGTGGATGGTCACGACCCGGAGGCGCTGCTCTCGGCATTCGAAAGCGCGGCGGGGACCAGCGGCCGCCCCACCGTCCTGCTCGCGCGCACAATGAAGGGCAAGGGCGTCTCGCGGATGGAAGATCGTCCGGATTGGCACGGCAAGGCGCTCAAGAAGGGCGACGAGCTTCAGCAGGCGATCGACGAGGTCTCGGCCCATCTTCAATCGGGCGCACCTCGTCCCTCCATCCGCCGGCCGACCGGGGCGGCCGAGACCGTGCCCGCCGGGAAGCCGATGGCGCCGCCGCCGTATCGCGCGACGGATTCGGTCGCCACCCGGGAGGCCTTCGGGGCCGCCTTAGTCGCCTTGGGCGAGGCCAATCCCGCGGTGGTGGCGCTCGATGCCGACGTGAAGAATTCCACGTTCACCGAGGCGTTCGGCAAGCGGTACCCCGAGCGTTTCTTCGAGAATTTCATCGCCGAGCAGAACATGGTGGGCGCCGCGGTGGGGCTGGCGGCGTGCGGACGGATTCCGTTCGCGGCCACGTTCGCCGCCTTTCTCACGCGCGCGCACGATTTCATCCGGATGGCGGCGATCAGCCACGCGAACATCAAATTGATGGGATCCCATGCAGGGGTGAGTATCGGCGAGGACGGACCATCCCAGATGGGGCTTGAGGATCTGGCGATGATGGCCGCGCAGCCGGGAGTCGTCGTCCTCTATCCGTCCGATGCGGTCTCGACGTACCGCCTGGTGGAAGCCGCGGCGGCCCATCGCGGTCCGGTCTATCTCCGCACCGGCCGTCCGAAGACGCCGGTGCTCTACGGGCCCGACGAGCGATTTGAGATCGGGGGATCGAAGGTGCTTCGCCACAGTTCCAACGATCGGCTCACCATCGTCGCGGCCGGCGTGACTCTGTTCGAGGCGCTCAAGGCGCACGAGACGTTGCAGGCCGCGGGCATCGCGGTGCGCGTCATCGATCTGTACAGCATCGCGCCCATCGATCGCGCCACGCTGCTGGAGAGCGCGCGCGCCACGCAAGGCCGGATCCTGACGGTCGAGGACCATTACGCGCACGGCGGCCTGGGCGACGCGGTGCTGGGGGCGCTGGCGGACGAAGGCGTCCGGCTGCACAAGCTGGCGGTGCGCGAGATTCCCCACAGCGGAAAGCCCGATGAGTTGCTGGACCGGTTCGGCATCAGCGCGAGGCAGATCGTGGAAACGGCCAAACGCCTGTTGTAAAAAATGAGGGGCGGTTC
>JBDSOK010000251.1:0-4619 GCA_039914845.1 Nitrospiria bacterium
CGCGGGCTCCCAGGAGAGCAGGCCGACCACCTCCGCCTCGTCGCCGGTCAGATCGGGAGCGGGAGAGGACGGGGCCTCCGACGGCTGCGTCGTCGCGGGCCCGCTTCCCAATTGCCCAGCCAGCGCCTCGATCACGTCCTGCGCGGTTTCGACCAGGAGCGCGCCGGCTTTAATCAATCGATTGGTCCCGACGCTGGTCGGGGAGCCCACGTTGCCCGGCACCGCAAACACTTCGCGGCCTTGCTCGAGCCCCAGACGCGCCGTGATCAATGAACCGCTTTCAGCCGTCGCCTCGACGACCAACACGCCGAGCGACATCCCGCTGATGATCCGATTCCTGGAAGGAAAGTGATGCGGATCGGGCGCCGACCCCATGGGCACCTCGGACAGCAACGCCCCGCCCGAGCGGATCGCCGCTTTGAGCGCACGATGTTCGGGCGGATAGGTCACATCCACTCCGCAACCGAGTACACCCACCGTGCAACCGCCGGCCGCCACGACGGCTTGATGCACGGCCGCATCGATCCCCCGAGCCAGTCCGCTGACAACGATGAAACCGGCCCGCGAAAATTCGGTCGCGAGGCGGGCGGCGACCGCCGACCCATAGGGGGTCGCCCGTCGCGATCCGACCACCGCGATCACCCGGGACCCATCGACGGGGAGGTTGCCGAGCAGATACAACACCGGCGGGGGATCATGAATGCGGCGTAAATGAGCCGGATAGCGGGGATCGGCCCATGTGAGCAGCCGGCCCCCGAGTTCGTCCAAACGATCCAATTCGGCGTCTACGGCGGCCCACTCCGAAAACCCGCGGATCGCAGCGGCGGCTCGGCGAGAACAGCCCGCCTGAATCAGCGCATCACCCGAGACGCCGAAGACCGCGCCGGCGGAACCGAAGGCTTCGGCGAGACTCCGACAGGTCACCGGCCCGACTCCCGCCACGCGCGAGAGCGCCAGCCAGGCCCGCAAGACCTCGCGATCCGCTACGGGAGCATCCATCCTGTCAGGAGCCTGTCCGATGATGGCTAGACCAAGACAATGTCGTACTGCTCTTGGTGCAGATGGGGATCCGCTTTGACGATGATGCGCTTGTGGTATTCGCGCTCGAGGACTTCCACACCTGACCGCTCCTCGTCGAACAAGAGGTTGGCCACCGCGGGGTGGACCGTCACCAGCACCCGACCTTCCTCCCGCGAACCGCCCGCGCGGCGGATCTCGCGAAAAATTTCATAGCAAATGGTCGTGGCCGACTTGATGTAGCCGCGCTTTTCGCAGTAGAGACACCCATCGCAGAGCACGCGCAGCAGGTCTTCCCGGACCCGCTCACGCGACATTTCAACCAAGCCCAATTCGGAAATTTTCAGGATGTTGCTGCGGGCGCGATCGTGGACCAAGGCTTCACTCAGAACGCCGAACACCCGCTCGCGGTTCTTTTCCTTCTCCATGTCGATGAAATCGATGATAATGATGCCCCCGATATTGCGGAGACGGAGTTGGTAGGCGATTTCCTTGGCCGCTTCCAGATTGGTTTTCAAGATGGTTTCTTCGAGGTCGCGCTTGCCGACGTAGCGGCCGGTATTGACATCGACCACCGTCAGGGCCTCGGTGGGTTCGATGATGATGTACCCGCCGGATTTCAGCCAGACCCGCCTGCTCAACGCCTTGGAAATCTCGATCTCGATCCCATACCGATCGAAAATGGGCTCGTCCTGGGCGTAGAGATGGATTTTGGACACCAGATTCGGGAGATACGTGGCGACGAACTGGCGGATGCGTTCGTATTCAGACCGCGACCCGACCGTGAGTCGATCCACTTTATGGGTCAACAGGTCCCGCACCGTGCGAAGCGACAGATCCAGATCGGCATGCAAGAGCGCGGGGGCGCCCACCCGATGGCCCTCATCCCGAATCGTGAGCCACAGCCGCTCCAGAAATTCCATATCGAGCCGGAATTCCTCTTCGGTGGTGCCCTCGCTGACGGTACGGACGATGTAACCCGATCCGGGTTGCCGGAGGCGCTGGATCATCTCCCGCAATCTGGCCCGCTCGGTCTCATCGCCGATCCGGCGCGAGATCCCGATATGGTTCACCGTCGGCATATAGACCAGATACCGACCCGGCAATGACAGATAGGTGGTGACGCGGCACCCTTTCGTGCCGATCGGGTCCTTGGTCACCTGCACGACGATTTCCTGGCCCTCTTGCAATAACTCTTCGATCGACTGATGGACCCGCCGGGGGCGCGACGCGCTCTTGACCTCTTCCTCCGGCTCCTCCCCGTCCTTGGGCGCATCATCGGTCACATCGGGAGGCTCGGCCTCCATCAGGCTTTGATCGTCCGCGGCCGTCGCCACGTCGGCGACGTAGAGAAAGGCCGCGCGTTCCACGCCGACGTCGACGAACGCGGCTTGCATGCCCGGCAGCACCTTGACGACCCGCCCTTTGTAGACATTCCCCACGATCCCGCGGTCACGCTTGCGGTCGATGTAGAGTTCGGTCAAAATTTGGTTCTCGAGCAAGGCGACACGCGTCTCCTCGATCGCCGGGTTGATCACGATCTCGATCCCCATCTACGCTCCCTTCCCGAGTTGTGACGCTCGAGGTCTGGCTTCAGGTGTCGGCCGGATTGGTGTGAAAGCGGCTCAGTAAAATAACATAAACCGCCTGAGACGTACATTCATGACGAGCCCCAAGGCGGCGAACACCGTCAACATCGACGATCCGCCGTAACTCATCAACAACAACGGAACACCCACCACCGGCATCATGCCCAAAGTCATTCCGATGTTGACCACGAGCGAAAACACGACCATCGCGGCCACCCCGATCACCAGAAATGCGCCCAGGCGATCTTTGGCCTTGTAGGCGGTTTCCATGATCCAGAACAGCAAGAACCCGTACAGCGCGAGTAAAATCACCACACCCACGAACCCCCACTCTTCCGCAAACACGGCGAAGACAAAATCGGTGTGCCCTTCAGGTAGGAAGTTGAGCTGGCTCTGGGTACTGCCGAGAAAACCTTTCCCCAGGAAACCGCCGGACCCGATCGCGATCTTCGACTGGATGACATGGTAGCCGGTCCCCAACGGGTCCGACGACGGGTTCACAAACGTCAGGAGGCGATTCCGCTGATACCCTTTCAAGGAATTCCAGAACACATGCCAAAAGAAGGGAAAGAACATCAACACCGACAGCCCCAGGAACACGATCGATTGATAGCGAACCCCGACCAACCACACCATCGCCAACGCAATGGCGAGCAAGGTCAGGCCGGTGCCCAGGTCCGGTTGCTTCAGGATCAGGCCGATCGGGATCATCGCCAGGACCACCGGCCCCAGCAGTTGGGCGGGGGCCAACCCCCCTTTGACGGTTCGCTCGGCGCAATACCGCGCAAGTACGAGAATCAAGACCAGCTTGGCCAGCTCCGACGGCTGAAGGTCGAACAGTCCAAGCGAAATCCAGCGGCGGGCGCCCATGCCCACCCGCCCGATGACGAGCACCGCCACAAGCAACCCCACCGTCACCGCATAGGCCACGTAGGCATAACGCGCCATGGCGTGGTAATCCACCAAGGCCGTGACGAGAAAGACCGCAACTCCCAGACCCACCCAGACGAGTTGCTTGAGGTAGAGCGAGGAGGGGCGCCCGGCTTGATGGGTCGTCGCGCTGTAAATGGTGGCGATCCCCACCATCGTGATCACCCCGATCGTGAGGAGGACTTTCCAGTCCAAACTCCCGAGCCGTGAGTTACCCAGTGTCACCATGATGGTCCATCCCGGAAGGCGACGCGACCCCTCGCGTCGCGGCAGGCTCCGGCTCCGAAGCCAGGTACATTTCGATGATGCGTTTCGCGATCGGGGCGGCCGCGGACCCGCCGTGGCCGCCATGCTCCACCAGAACCGCCACGGCAATGCGCGGCTGCTCCATCGGCGCGAAGGCCACGAACCACGCGTGATCCTCGATCCGCTGGGATCCCGGCCGCGCCGATTGCGGCATCCCCACCACCTGCGCCGTCCCGGTCTTCCCGGCTACTTCGGCGACCGCCGACCGCGCTTGCCCGCCGGTGCCTGCCGGTTCGACCACGACTCCCCGCAGGGCTCGGCGGAGTACCGCAAACGTCTCGCGGCTGATCTGCAGCGGTGCGCGGGCCGCCTCGGGCTCGGGCTCGACCACCGACCCGTCCCGCCGACGGATCGCTTCCACGTAACGCGGCCGATGCCGCTCTCCCCCGGTGGCCACCGTGCCGATCATCATCGCCATCTGCAGGGGGGTCACGCTCACGTAGCCTTGGCCGATCGCCACCGACAGCGTCTCGCCCGGATACCACGGCTCACGGCGGGCTGCCAGCTTCCACTCGGTGGACGGGATGAGTCCCTTTTTCTCCGACGCCAGGCGGACGCCGGTCGGCGCCCCCAGGCCGTACGCCTTTGAAAACTCGGCGATGGCATCGACCCCGATTCGATTACCGACCTCGTAGAAATAGACGTCACATGACTCCACCAAGGCCCGATGTATATCCACGATGCCGTGGCCGGACGCCTTCCAGTCTCGGAACCGCCGATTCCCGAAAAACATGCCGCCGGAGCATGACACGACCGAGTTCGGGGTCACGGCCTTGC
>JBDSOK010000004.1:0-8372 GCA_039914845.1 Nitrospiria bacterium
TCATCAAAAAGCTCGAGCGGGTGCAGGACCGCACGACCGATCGATTTCAGGTCGCGAAAATGACCGATTTGGCCGGTCCAGGGCCCGACCGAGACGAGGGAGACCGGACATGACCGTCGCCGCCCCCCCGATGGCGCCGCAGTTCGCGGAGGATCTTGAGTTCGAGCGGGGGTTGATCCGGATCTACCGCCTGCTCATTCCCTCCGCCGTCAGTCCGCGTCTTCGCCAGGCCTGGGAACGGGGGCTCGCACTCAAGCGCCGGCACGAAACCGAGTTGGAAGGACTGCTCGCGGGCCTCGGCGCCACGCCCCCTGCGGATCGAGCCGCGTCGGAGGCGGTTCCTCCGGCCCGCGAAATTCTCCCATGGATTGTCGCTGGTGAACACTCGTTGGCGCTTCGCTATCGCGATCGACTGCGAGCGGCCGACGATGCCGAGATGCGGCGCCTGGTGGCGCGTTGGGCGGCGGACCAGACCGCCTACGAAGCGGATCTCAAGCGCTTGTATCGGGACTTTTCCTCCTCGTGAGTCGGCCGTTGAGGGCCGTCGTCGGCTTGACAAGCCGTCCCAATTTGCGTAGAACAGTCGGCCGACAGGCATGATGATTCAGGTTCGCGAACTCACCAAACGTTACGGCGCCGTGGCGGCCATCGATCGAATCGGATTCGAGGTGGCGGCCGGGGAAGTCCTGGGGTTCTTGGGGCCCAACGGCGCCGGCAAGACCACCACCATGCGGATCCTCGCCGGTTTCGTGCCGGCAACCAGCGGGTCGGCTTCGGTTGGGGGATACGACGTCTTCGAGCAGCCGATCGAGGCCAAGCGCCGGATCGGCTACCTGCCTGAGCATCCGCCGGTGTACCCCGAGTTGACCGTCACGGAATATTTACGCTTCGTCGGACGCCTCAAGGGCGTGGCGGGTCGCGGTCTGTCGACGGCATTGGACCGGGTCGTCGGGGCCTGCGGTCTGGGCGACGTGCGGCGCCGGTTGATCGGCAACCTGTCCAAGGGCTATCGCCAGCGCGTCGGCTTGGCCCAGGCGTTGATTCACGACCCGCCGGTCCTCATTCTGGACGAACCCACCGTCGGCCTGGACCCCAAGCAGATCATCGAGGTTCGTGAGCTGATCCGTGGGCTTGGCGGCGCCCACACCGTGATTCTCTCCACCCACATCCTGCCGGAAGTGACCGCGACGTGCCAGCGGGTGGTGATCATCTATGAAGGCCGGGTGGTGGCGGTCGATACCCATGCCGGGCTTGCCGCGCGCCTCCGCAAATCGGAGAAGATCCGCGTGACGCTGCTGCGTCCGGCTGCCGATACGGAAGCGACGCTCCGCGGTTTGCCCCACGTAGTGGCGCTGTCACCGGAGTCGTCCGACGGGTCGGGTGGGAGAAGCTGGTTGGTCGAGGCCGATTTGGGTCACGACATTCGCGATGACCTTGCGCGGTGCGTCGTCAGCCGGGATTGGGGACTCGTCGAGCTGCGGCCGATCGTGATGACGCTTGAGGATGTGTTTCTGAAGCTGACGGCGGAGGAGGTCCCATGAAGGGACTTCGCGTCGTCTGGGCGCTCGCGGCGAAGGACATTCGCATCGCCACCGTGTCGCCGATTCTCTACGTGGTGTCGGGCGTGTTTCTGCTCCTCGTGGGCTTGTTTTTCTGGCAGATCGTGAGTTTCGCGACGATTCAGAGCATGCAGATGCTCCGGTTTCAGGGGGCGATGCCGCAGCTCAATCTGACGGCGATGGTGTTTCAGCCGATGTTCCGCAACATGCACGTGATCCTGTTGCTGGTGATCCCGCTGCTGACGATGCGGCTGCTCAGCGAAGAGCGCAAACACAAGACGATCGAACTGGTGATGACCTCGCCGGTGACGATCGCGCAACTGGTGGCCGGTAAATTCCTCGCGGTCCTGGTGCTCTACCTGTGCCTCATCGGGTTCACCCTCTATATGCCGGTGCTGCTTTCGGTCTGGGGCAGCGTGGATTGGCCCACCGTCTTGTCCGGGTATTTGGGGTTCGTCTTGGTCGGGGCGGTCTATCTGGCGTTGGGACTCCTGGCCTCCTCATTGACCGAAAATCAGGTGAGTGCCGGGGTCTTGACGTTCGGTATGAATTTGGGGCTCTGGATCGTGGGGTGGGCGGCGATGACCGCGGATGGGAGCGGTGTGCAGCCGGTCCTGGAACACCTCTCCCTCACGCAGCATTTCGATGCGTTCCTGAAAGGGCTGATCAGCGCCGCGAGCATCGTGTATGTGGTGAGTCTCGCGGCGTTCGGTCTGTTCCTGACCCATCGGGTCTTGGATTCGAATCGATGGCGGTCATGACGATGCCGCGGAGATTTACTCCGATTCTCGGCGCGGCGGCGCTCGGGGCGGCGGCTGCCGGGGTGGCTGTTGACCTCATCCTCCCTGGACAATGGTATGCGCTCGCGGTGTATGGCGCCGCGGCGGTCCTCGCCCTATGGTGGAGCGTGGCGGCGCGACGCACTATCGGGGCTTGGTTGCGGCGGCGCTCGACGCGGATGGGAGCGCATAGCGCGCTCGTGGTCGCGATCGTGTCGGCGGTGCTGGTCATGCTCAATATTCTGGCGGTCCGTCACGATGCCCGGCTCGATCTGTCGCAGACCGGAGCGTTTACCCTCGCTCCACAGAGCGTCAAGGTGATCGAGTCGCTCACCCACGACGTCAAGGTGACGGCGTTCTTCCCAAAGGGTAGTGCGGACGAGGTCACCTTCAAGGATCTGATCAATACCTATCGGCACTATACCGATAAGATTTCCAGTAACGTGGTTGACCCCGACGCGCATCCGGCGACCGCCAAGCAGTACGGCGTGACGCAGGAAACGATCATTCTCGCGAGCGGCGGCCGGGAGGCGCGGATCAGGACCGTGAGCGAGCAAGAGGTGACCAATGCCTTGATCCGGGTGAGTAAGGAGCGCCGAAAGCGGATTGCGATCTTGGATGGACACGGCGAGCCCGGATTGACGGACACGGAGGCGGGAGGGCTCTCCCTCGCGAAAGAGGCGCTCGAGCGGCAAGGCTATGACGTCGTGCCGGTCGTTCTCGCGCAGGAGGGGTCGGTGCCGGCGGAGACGACGGTGCTGGTGGCCGCGGACCCTCAGAAGCCGCTCCTTCCCGCCGAAGTCGAGGCGATCGGTCGCTACATGGCGGAAGGCGGTCGGATCTTGCTGGCACTGGGACCCGGGCCCCTGACGGGATTGGAGGCGCTTGCGGCCGGGTGGGGAGTCACCTTTCGGGGCGATACGGTGATCGATCCCATTTCACAACTCTTCGGCGGGGACTATACCACGCTGGCGATTCGATCCTATGGCGAGCATCTCGTCGTGAAGGATTTTCGCCTGGTGACCTATTTCCCGCTGGCCCAGTCGGTGGTTTTTCAGGGCGGCACGGTCGCCGGAATCGATTATCAGGCGATTGCGCGCTCCAGCACCGAAAGCTGGGGCGAAACGCAGATCGTCGGTGGGAAGGCGCGTTTCGACGCGGGCATTGACGTGCGAGGTCCCTTGGATCTGGCCGCGGCGGTCAGTTCGAAAACGGCCCCACTCCCGGAGGGCGAGACTGACGCCAAGTCCCCAGCCTGGCGGGCCATTGTGGCCGGAAACGGCCGATTCGCGACCAACCGATTTTTTAACGCGGCGGGCAACGGCGACCTCTTCACGGCCGCCATCAACTGGCTGGCTGAAGACCAGGAGCTTATCGCGATCCGGCCGAAGGAGGGAAAATCGAGTCCGCTCTTGCTGACAGCCGGACAGCAGCGGGTGGTCTTTTGGCTTCCCGTGTGGATTCTTCCCGGCGCCATCTCCGCCTACGGTCTGCACGTCTGGCGTCGGCGTCGACGCCTCTAAGGTCGATGCGAGTTCCCTGGGCCACTGCGTCGCTGTTGGCGGTCGCGATCTTGCTGGGTCTGTATCTCGTGCTGATCGACAACCCCCGTGAGCGTGCCAAGGCTGAACGGCAGGACCAAGAGGGAAAGGTTGTGGCGATCGCGGAGGACGATGTCAGCGCGATCGAGATTGTCCGACCGGGCCGCCGTCTCGTGCTGGAGCGCGGGTCCGACGGTGTGTGGCGCCTGATCTCGCCGCAGCCGGCCGACGCGGATGAAGGGACGGTGCGGAGGCTCCTCACCCAACTCGCGTCGCTCTCCGCGATCCGTCCCATTCAGAGCGATGCCAATCCGTCGGAACTTGGATTGGACGATCCCGATCTCCGTGTCACGGCCCGACGTTCCTCCGGTCCGGTCACGCTTGCCTTCGGAGCCGCGAATCCGGACGAATCCGGAGTGTATGTCCGGCGTGACGACGGGCGAATCTTCCTCGTTGCCGCCGCTTCCAAATCGACCTTTGACGTATCGGAAGACGACGTGCGTCGAAGGGAGTTTCTGAGTTTCGATCCGCAGTCGGTGACCGGCATCACCATTGCGGTGGGAAAGGACATGCTTCGACTGAAGCGCGAGGGACACGAGTGGGTGATGAGCGATCCGGACCGTCCGGCCGATCCCGCAAAGGTGTCTTCGCTGCTGGGGCGGCTTCGCGCGCTTCGCGCCACGGCTTTTGTGGATTCGCCGGACCAGCGAGCCGCGGTGCGCCTGCTGCCTCTACCGCGGGCCCGCGTGGAATTGACGCTGGAGACGCGGAATCTCCTGGTGGCCTTCCACGAAACCGGAGACCGGAAAGGGCTCTACGCTCGGACTGGAGATGACAAGCTCTACCAAGTGAGCGGGCGTGTGTTGGATGACCTCCCCTTGGCTGCGGGATCTTTCGCGCCCGAATCCCCCTCTGCTGTTCCACCTGCCGTGCCGTAATTGCGGGATGACCGCCCCGTACCTTGCGGGCCAAATGTTTTCCCGTTTTGGATGGTTGATCCGCTTTTGTTCTCGCACCGCCTTGCGTGCTAAAATGAACACATGTCTCAAAAGTTCTGCGTTTTGAGCGATGTCCTGTCCGGGTGACCTTGTGGCCTTTCAATTGCACTTTACGTCACGCATGACTCGACCGCACCCAATCGATCATTCGGCCCGTCATATGCCGCAATTGTTTATCCGCCGGCCCGGGGGATGGAATAGTCAACGGGTGGGTATCATGGCGCTTCCCCTCGTTCCGACGGTGTTGTTCGTGGGGCTGCTGATGATGATGGAGAAGGAGGCTCCGCTCGGGAGCGTGCCGATCCAGAGCGCCTTCTATTGCTGTTCGCCCCGGGAGGCGGTGTCTTCTCACGGCGGCTCCGAAGGCCTGTCGTCCCTTCGCCGTTTTCGCACGGTCTATACCAGACAGGAATCACGAGCCATCGACGTGGCCCGTTTTCTGGAGACGCTGCATCCTCGTCTCCCCCAAGCGGAGCGGCGCCGGCTCAGCTCGCTGCTGGTGCGATTGGGCGAACACTACGGGTATGACCCGGCGCTTATCGTCGCGGTTATCATGACGGAGAGTTCCTTCGACCCGAGTTCCCGCTCGCATATGGGTGCGCTGGGCCTCATGCAGATTCTTCCCCGAACCGGCCAATCGTTGGCCGTGGAGACCCAACGACCGTGGTCGGGGGACCATGTCCTATTCGACCCCTATCTCAACATCAGCCTTGGAGTCCGGTATTTGGCGAAGCTGCAAAAACGTTTCGGGGCCATGGAGACCGCGTTGGTTGCCTATAACTATGGTCCAGGCCGGGTTGAAGAGATGTTGAAGCGCGGCGACCCGCTTCCTACGGAGTACACGCGCCGCGTGCTCGCCCGATATCATCAATTCCGTTTGCTCGAACAGTCCCTCCGGCTGTAGCCTCGCCCCCCAGCTCCGCTTCACGTGGGGCATGACGCCGGGGTTTTCCTGCTCACGTTTGACACCTCGGAGGTCGTCCACTACACTTCGGTTCGGAATCGGCCCCGCCGCGGGGGCGATGACATCCCGAATCAGAGTCCCAGGCATGTCCAACTCAAAAACAGGGTCCGCACAACGCATCGGGCGGGTCCTTCTCCCCCAGGACGGGGTCGTCTTCTCGGGAAAACGCTATACCGACTCGGCCGTCGATTTGCTGTTTAAGAAGATGCGTCCCCGAACGCCCGCGTTTCAGGGCGTATTAATGGCGGAGGCTGAGGAGAAGAGACTCTATTTGATCATCGTGGATAACGAACCGTATGCGGCGGGCGAGGAACAGCAAGGGATTTTTGTTCCACTGATGCTCCACGGATTCTTCTCCCAACTCCATCGAATGTCTTCGGCGGCCTTGACACTTTCCGCCGCCGATCCGTTGTTCCTGAAAGCGCTCTTAACCGTCATTCAGCGGGCGCCGACGACCGACGGAACCACCGATCTGATGGAGATCGGCGGGGTGCTCCAACACCTCAAAAAAACTCCGACCGATCAGTTGCTTGTTGTCGGTAAACAATCGGCGGCGAGCCTGTTCTATTTTCGGGAAGGAGCACTGCTGTCGGGATATTCCTCCGATCCCGCGTGGGAAAAGGCCCAGACGCCGATCGAAGAGCGCCTCCTCGCGTTCGTCAATCAAGGTGCCGGCGGGGGGCCGTTGACGTTGGCCGTCTTTTCCCCGATGGCCGCTGCGCCCGCGGAGGATGGAATGTTCGAGCGGGGCAAATGGCCGGACGATCTAGTCGCACACTTCACCCGACCGGTGCCCCATTTACTCATCGTGGGTTCGGATGGCGTGGGGCGACGCTATGAGTTATCCGCTCCCACCATGACCCTGGGGCGCAGCGATGAGAACGATCTCGTGGTGGATGATCCCGCGATTTCTCGCCGGCATTTGGTGTTCCGACAAGAACCGCAAGGCTATTCGGTCGAGGATTGCGGGAGCCGAAACGGCACGTTGCACAACGGCGCTCCCCTGAAACGGACGCTCCTCACTCAGGGGACCGAACTCCAGATCGGAGCCTGCCTGATCCGTTTCTTCGGGGAGACTGAGGGTACGGACCATCCTTCGGAAACGGGTTCCGGCGAGGAAACCATCTGTCGCCCTGCGGCGCCGGCTCAACCCGCCCCGGCCCCCGCGGCCGTCGCCCCGTCCCCCACATGGGTGATCGACATCGTTCGTGCAGATGGGTCCCACGAGCGCCTTCCGCTCAAACCCCGAATCACCACGATCGGCCGGTCCAAAGCGGATCTAGTGTTGGTGGATACTCGCGTGTCGCGCCGCCACGGAGAATTAGAAGTCGGGGCGGAGGCCGTGACGTACCGTGATACCGGCAGTACGAATGGGAGTCTGTTGAACGGGCGCGCCGTCACCAGCGCGGTGTTAAAGCCGGGTGATGTGTTGAAGTTGGGTGAGACGTCCCTGACGCTCTTTTCGGACGCGGCCTGATGGAGGCGCTGAGGTCGGTGATGAACGCCCTGTGGAGTGGCGTGTCAGCCGGGGTGGTGGGTATCGGCGGGGTGGCGCTGGTTCTTCTGCTCATCGGGCTCCTCGTGGTGCGGAGTTGGCGGGCGCCATCCCGTGACGGCCGCGTGCTCCGCCGGGAAGCCGCCCAATGCCGGGCTCGGGGAGCATATCTCGAAGCGGGACGGCTGCTGCAAACCGCGGGCGATCATGACCAAGCCATTGCGATGTATACCCAGGCCGGCGCCCACCGGGAACTGGGACAGTTGTTTGAATATCTCAAACACTGGGACGCCGCCGCGCAGGCCTATGAGTCCGCAAATGAGATCGAACGCGCGGCGTCGATGTTCCAGCGATTGGGGGACGTACAGCGTGCGGCCGAATTGCTCAAACGTGCAGGCAAGGCTGTGGCGGCCGGGGACCTTTTCGAGAAGGCGGGTCAATTTACGACCGCCGCCCGCCTCTATGAGGGGGCGGGTCATCTCAAACGGGCGGCATCACTGTTTGAACGGGGCGAGCAATGGGTCAAGGCGGCCGAACTGTTCGAAGCGGATTATGCTCAGGAACAGCAGCGATGGAAAGAGCGCGGTCAGCCCCAAGGACAGGAGTTGATGGTCCAGTCGGCCCTGCAGGCCGGTCGTTTGTGGTTGAAGGCCGGACAACCCCAACGCGCCGCGGCGATCTTCAGTCGACAGGGATTGGTGGTCGAGGCGGCGGAGGCGTTTGTGGAAGCCGGCGCGGGCGATAAGGCGGCCGAGCTATACCTTCGTGAGGGCCGCTATGAAAAGGCGGCGCTGCTCTTTGCGCGGCTAGGCGATTCCACGCGGCGCGATACGGCGCTGGCGGAAGCCCGTCTGGAGGCCGGAGCGGTGCGGGAAGCCGCTGATTTATTCGCGGCGGGACACCAATATCCCCGCGCGGCTGAACTGTACGAGCGAAGCGACGCGCACGAACGCGCGGCCGAGATGTACGCGGCGGCCGGCGATCAAAAGCGGGCGGCGGATCTCTATCTACAAGCCGGATGCGGGGAATCCGCGGC
>JBDSOK010000035.1:0-2618 GCA_039914845.1 Nitrospiria bacterium
TGTTCTGGTCTGTGTTGTCACGTCGGCTGGACCGGTGGTCGCGGGCGAGGCGGCCGATGAGCTCCAGGAGCTTCGAGAGCGGGTGGAGGCGCTTGAGCGGGAGGACAAGACGGTCGACGTGACCGACCAGGACGGGCAAGGCCATCGCCTCCACCCCATTCATTCGCTCGGCGAAGCGAAAATCAGCGGGGGGATAACGATGATCGTCCAGGGCGTGTCATCCGACCACTTGACCGACCCCGTGGCGGGACCGGGTGATCAGGCGGAAGCCACGCTGTCGCTCGATCTGTTCCTTGAGCACCAAATCAGTCAAGATGGCCGGGTGCTCGTCCACTTGGATGTCCAGCAAGGGGCCGGACTGACCACGATCCCGGTCTTTGCCGCGCCGAACGGCAATTCGACCGGCACGAACAACGACGTCGAGTCGTTTGGAAACGACCAAGTTCATCTCGATCAGGCCTACTATGAGCATGTCTGGATGGGCGAGCGCGTGGCCGTCACGCTCGGGCAATACGATCCCACCGCCTATTTCGATACCAACGCGTTCGCCAACAACGAGCGATTTCAGTTTATGGCCAACCTGTTCGGGAATAATGCGGCGTTGGAATTCGGCGGCACCGGCAATTTCTACGGGCTCGGAGGGGTGTTGCGAGTCAAACCGGTGGACTGGCTCGATCTGATGGTCGGCGCGATGGAGGGCGACGGAGATTTTGTCGAGGCGTTCTCCCGTCCGTGGACCATCGCCGAGGCCGATATCCACGCCAATTGGGCCGGTCGGGAGGGTAATTATCGGTTCTACGTATGGCAAAATCGCAGCCACCATTCCAACCTGTTGCCGGGTGGTCGGGATCTGAAAAATCAAGGAATCGGTCTCAATGTCGAACAACACCTGAGCGACCATCTCGGGATTTGGGCGCGGTATGGGACCCAGAAGGGAGCGGTTGCCGCGTTCGATCGGTCGATGAGCGGCGGACTCCACATATCCGGTGGGTTCTTCGGCCGTCCGCACGACGCCATCGGCGTCGGGTACGGCCTGACAATGATCAGCGGCGACTATCGGGCCGCGCAAGCGGCGGCCGCGCTGCCCGAATTCGACCGGAACGAAGGATACTTCGAAACCTATTACCGGCTTGTTTTATCCGGAGACGGCGAAACTCAGGGCTTCGCCGTCTCGCCCGACATCCAATACATCACGCACGCCGGCGGTAACAGCGCGTTGGAGCCGATCACGGTGTATGGGATACGGGTCCAGGCGTTCTTTTAGACGGCCCGAGTCCCAAGGGCCGTCTCAATCCAACCGAAGGAGAGCATATGAAGATCGTGAGTGGTACGCGAGCGTCGGTTCTGTCATTGATCCCTCTCATAGTGTTGATGGGGGCCGGCACGGTGTCGGCCGGCCCGGGCCACGAGGCCAAGAAGATTAAGGTGCTGACCACCGTGGCGCCGATCACCAATATCGTCAGGAATGTCGCCGGATCGAATGTGGAGCTGCATGGGCTGATCCCCGAAGGGGCGGATTCGCACACCTTCGAGCCGGTGCCGAGCGATGTGAAATACATCGCCCAGGCGGACCTGATCATTCTCAACGGCCTGCACCTGGAAGCCCCGACGATGACGCTGGTCGAGGCGAACAAAAAGAAAACGGCGCAGGTCGTCCAGATCGCCGATCAGACCATTGCCCGCAAGGACTGGGTCTATGACTTTTCGTTTCCGGAGGACCAGGGCGACCCCAACCCGCACCTGTGGCTCAACGTGGCGCACGCGATGAAATATGCCGAACTGGTCCGGGACGCGCTGATCCGCGTCGATCCCTCGCACCAGGCCGCCTATGAGGCCAATGCCAAGGCATATCTGGCCAAACTCACGCAACTCGACGATGCGATCATGGCGACGATGAAGACCATCCCGTCGAAGAATCGCAAACTGGTCACCTATCATGATTCGTGGGCCTATTTCTGCCCGCGCTACGGCTGCACGGTCATCGGCGCGGTCCAGCCGTCGGATTTTGCGCAGCCGTCTCCCCAAGATATGGTGGCGCTGATCAAGCAGCTCAGGGCGGAGGCCGTGCCGGCGATCTTCGGTTCCGAAGTCTTTCCCAGCAAGATCCTCGATCAAATCGGTCGTGAAGCGAAGGTGAAATTCATCGACACCTTGCGGGATGACGACCTGCCCGGCGATCTCGACGATCCCCGACACACCTACGTGGGGATGATGAAGGAAAACGTGGAGACGATGGCCCGCGTGCTGGGAGGCGATGCCTCGGCGCTGAAGGCGATCGACCCCGCCAACGTGGAGCGCGCGGCGCCGGAGGGTTCAAAATGACTTAAGTCCCCCCGTGCGTGTTCCGGTTTAGACGACGCGTCCACCAGCCCGAATCGGACGCTGCGGAGCGGGACGAATCGCCGCGGAGCCTGGGAGGGTCTCACCGCTGAGGTTTGCTTGACATCCTTCGTGGGCCTTCCCTACAATCACTTACTTTCGAGCGGCACTGACACACTCCATGGCTCACACACCGGAATTAACCGTCCTCGGGGGCGGGTTGGCGGGCTGCGAGGCGGCGTGGCAGGCGGCTGAGCGCGGGGTCACCGTTGCGCTCTATGAAATGCGGCCGCAGCGCC
>JBDSOK010000046.1:0-10528 GCA_039914845.1 Nitrospiria bacterium
GCGCCGCCCGTGATGCGCGGTTCCGCCAACGCCTGTTGATCGAGGCGATCAACCAGTTATTGACCGGCGATCTGGCCGCGGGAAAGGCCATGTTGCGCGACTACATCAACGCCACGATCTCCTTTGAGCGGCTGGCCCGCGAGGTGGGCAAGGCCAGCAAGAGCCTCCACCGGATGCTCGGCCCCCAGGGCAACCCGACGGCGGAAAACATCTTCAGCATCATCAAAGTCCTTCAGACGCACGAACGAGTGCAGCTTCACGTGAAATCTCGCCAGCGGTCTGCGGCGTAAACGCCGGGCCAATTCCAGGCACAGTCCGAAAATACTCGGACTCCGTGACGGAACACACGAAAAAGAGATTTGTCCCGTTTTTCGTTAGAGAAAATTGAAGCGAAACCGCGGCCAGGTTGTTGACGACATGGTCTATCCGTAGGTTCCCTCTCGGGCGAACGACCGTTGTTCCTATCGAAGATTGGTTTTAAAGAACGCCAGCGTCTTCTTCCACGCGTCGGTCGCCATCTCCGACTGGTAGTTCGGGTTGCTCGGATTGGCGAAGGCGTGGTCTGCGTCGTAGCGGTGGATCTGGTTGACGATCTTCGCGATCTTGAGCCCTTGTTCGAAGCCGTTCGCCATCTCGGGGGTGATCCAGCCGTCTTTGTTCGCGAAGATGCCGAGCACCGGGCCCTTGAGGTTTTTCAGGACGGCGGGGTCTTTCTCGACCAGGCCGTAGTACACGACGACGGCATCCACGGGCTCGTTCAGGCCGAGTTGGAGCGACCACCCGCCGCCCATGCACCAGCCGACCGATCCGATCTTTTTGCCGCGCGTGGTCGGCTGCTCCTTCACCCACTGATACGCCGCCTTGAGTGTGGCCTTCGCGTCGGCGGGATCGACCGCGTTCATATACTCGCCGGCGGTCTTGGCGTCGGTTGCGACTTTCCCGTGATAGAGGTCGGGCGCGAGCACGACGTAGCCTTCTTTGGCCAGGCGGTCGGCCGTTTCCTTGATCTGGGGATTGAGTCCCCACCATTCGTGGATCATGATGACGCCCGGGAAGGGGCCGGCCCCGGCGGGTCGGGCGAGATAGCCGGTGAGTTGGACGGAGCCCACGGTGGCCGTGATGGATTGGCCGTTGGGCTTGCCCACCGCCGTCCGGAGCGGATGGGATTCCCCTGCGGCATCGTCTCCCGGGCCCGCTGCGGCCGACGTTCCGCAGAGCATCAACGCTCCCAGCATAACGAAGGGTCCCGCGATGATCATGATCGGTCTCATATCAACCTCCTTGTCCCAAGTGAGTGACTGGAGCGTACCCGAGTGAAAAACGAAAACTCAAGGGGCACGGGCGGGATGGGTCAGGGTGAGGGGCCGGGACGATCGACCCGGGACTTCAGGTCGCAGTAGAGCGGTTTGGGGTCGGCGGCCGTTTCGTACTCGACCGTGGCATGCCCGATCCCGAACCGGTCGAGCAACCCGCGTTTGATCTCGCCGGTCAATCGCTCGCTGCGGCTGATGGGCATGTCCTCGACCACGATGCGACAACTGAGCGCGCTGAGCCCCGAGCCCAGGGCCCAGATGTGCAGATCGTTGATGTCGCGCACGCCCTCGGCGGCGCGCAGGTGGGCGGCGACCGCCTCGGTGTCGATGTCGCGGGGCACGCCCTCGAGCAGAATCGCGATGGATTCGCGGACGATCTTCCAGGCCTCTCCCGCGATGACGAGGGAGATGACCACGCCTAACGCGGGGTCGAGGGCGTTCCACCCCGTCATCGCGATGACCAGACCCGAGACGATCACGCCCAGCGAAATCAGCGCGTCGGCCACCATGTGGAGAAACGCGCTTTTGACGGTGAGATTGCTCGCGGCCGACCGGCGCAAGAGCAGGGCGGTCCACCCGTTGGCGGCAAACGCCAAGGTCGCCACCAAGGCCACGACGACGCCGTCGACCGGAACGGGGGCGAGGATCCGCTGAAACGATTCGGCGATCAGCACGGCGGTCATGACCAGGAATAACGTGGCGTTGGCCAGGGCGGTGACGATCTCCGCCCGGTGGTAGCCGAAGGTCCGCCGGGCATGGGACGGTTTGCCCGCCTGCCGGATGGCGTACCAGGAGATGATGAGGACGGCGATATCGGTGGCATTGTGCGCCGCATCGCTGAGCAAGCCGACGCTCTGCGCCCACCACCCCCCGATGCCCTCCACCACGATAATGCCGAGGTTGAGCACGATGGCATACAGCAGGCGTCGACCGATCACCGCGTCCAGGGGGCCGCCGGATGCCGATTGCGAGGTGGAGGATTGTGGGGTTGACATCAAGCGCTCACCAAGTCCGTTCTATTATAATAGATGATGTAGGGATAGGGAGCGTCGATGTCTGCGGATCGGTCGCGCCGCATCGATGACGTAATCGTATCGGGTATATACTGGATTGACAAAAGTTTCGATCACAGTACGATAGCGTCTCATCGCATTCACGGCGTACCGGGATACTCCAGGAAAGGAGACAACGTCCTGCGGTACGTGGGGAACAGGGAAGCCATTGTCCGTGTTGACAGGGAGGAGCGTATGAAACGAACAGATGAAGCCCCATCAGAAACACCCAGTCCTTCAACCGGGGTGACCCGTGATGGACTGATCTACGACGCCGATCACGGCATCTTGTCTAAAGGATTGACCCGCCGCGGCTTTCTGAAAGTCTCGGCTCTGACCGGCGCCACGTTGGTGGTTGCGCCGTCGATGGGGTCGTGGTTGAGTCCCCAGTCGGCGCGAGCGGCCGCAACGGATTTCTCGTTTGCGATCATCGCCGACAGCCATACCATGGGCGCCAAGAATCCCCGCATGAAGACTCGGTTGGAAGCGGCGATCAAAGAGGTCAACGCGCTCAGTCCCGCGCCCGATTTCGTCATGTACATGGGCGATGCGGTCCACGACGGGAGTCCCGAGCAATTCAAGTACTTCCAGGAGATCATGGCGGCGCTCAAACCGAAAACGTATTACATCCCGGGCGAGCACGACTGGTACCTGGATATGGGCGACTACTACATGAAGCACTTCATGAAGCAGTCGGCGCCCCACTATTCGTTCGATCACAAGGGGGCGCACATCGTCGCCCTCAACGGGATCAACTTCAATGATTTCTGGAGCTCCCGTAAATTGACACCCGCGGAGCGGATGGACGTCGCCGGGACCTTAAACCATCCGATGCCGGGACCGTTCATGCTCGGCAAGCCGCAGCTCGATTGGTTGGAAAAGGATTTGTCGAAGGTGGCCAAGAACACGCCGCTGATCGTGTTCACGCATCCCCCGCTCTATCACTACTACCGTCCGTGGAATTTCTGGACGGAAGACGCGCCGGATGCGCAGGCGATTCTCAAGCCGTTTCAGAACGTGCAGCTCTTCCATGGTCACGTCCATCAGATCGTGCAAAATCAGATACACAACATGAAATCCATGAGCACCGTCTCCACCTCGTGGCCCCATCCCTATCCCGAGACGTACCAAAGCCTCGGACTCAAGGGCCAGATGCCGCGATCGAACCCCGCCATGCCGTTCGACGGGTTGGGGTGGTCCAACAACAAAGTCGCGGGCGGCTCGGTGACCCACGAGGATGTGCTGTGGACCTTGCGGCCCCCGAAGGTCTAGGACACCGCCAATGGCGCGACCGCGAGAGGCGGTCGCGTGTACCGTATGCTTGTGCGAAAGGAGACGCGATGAGTTCACAACGGATGTGGTTTCAGGTCCCGCTGGCGGCGGCCGTCATGGTGGGTGTGATGGCGGCGGGGCTGCAAGCGGCGGATGTTCCGCAGCGGAAAGCTCTTCAGAACCCGCAATTGAGTCCGGAGTTCGTGAAGAAATCTCAGGAAGAAACGGCCAAGGCGGTCAAGCGTGGCGATGAGCTGTGGCATGATCGAGCCTTGGGCAGCAACGGCATGGCGTGCAATATGTGTCATCCCGATGCGGCCGTCACCCATCCCGAAACGTACCCGAAATACAAGCAACAGTTTGGACGGGTGGTTTCGGCTCAGCAGTTCATCAATTGGTGTATACAGGTCCCGCTTCAAGGCAAGAGCCGCGAGTTGGGCAGCGAGGAGTTGGTTGCGCTCGAGGCGTATATGAACGATCAGAACCGGGGACAAGCCATGGAAATCGGCATACCCAGTCCGTAAAAGAACGAGGGGGAGGACGCCTGAACGCGCCCTCCCCCTCGGATTTTTTTGACCTGCCGCCGGATGATGGACACAAGGAGGTGTTAATGCCCGCCCTATCGCTTGTCTTCGCTCTCATCTGCTGGATGCTCCCCCAACCCGGATGGACGTTTCCCGGTCAGACCGCCGCCGAATTGATCCAGGCGCTCGGGCCGTCGGCCAACGGGTATGTGGCGCCCCCGGTTCCCAGCGCGGACGCCGTCCGTGCCGGTTCGGCACAACTCAGTCAAATTTATTGGCCGCAGGCCCAGTACGATCCCATGCGGTCGGGCCGCGCACTTCAAGGCATTCTGGTCACCACCTTTGATTACCGCCACCCGACGCTGTTGAAGCGGGTGAGTCAGGCCGATCCTGAAGTGGGATGGCCGGATCTGGTCAGCCGGAGCGAGGTGTTCCTCTCATTTCTGGCGCCGGGCGCGTTTCAGGAGTTGATGACGGCGGTGACGAAGACGTGGGTGATCACCTCCAAGGTCCGACAGGGGAGCGGGGACGCGGGGTATGATCTGTATGCATTGACGTCCAAGGAAGGCGGGCTCACCGCCGAACTGTCGTATTCGGAGAAAGGCGAAGTGCCGCCGCCCCCCGATCGGTCGGGGAAGAAGCCGCCGGTCCTTAATTTTTGGTCCAAAGTCATCGGCCCGTAGGAGAGCCTGTCCATGAGCGGCCATCTACGGCGTTGTCAGTCGACCTTACGTGCTCACGTACGAAACAGTACGCTCCGCGCGTAAGGCCTCCTTCCGCCTTGTATCTGACCACTCCTGAACAGGCTCCCGGCGTCAGGATGGCGCTGACGCCGAAGCGACGAAACGAAGACCTCGGATGTCTCGTGCTGTGCCTGGGGCTTCTCGCGTTCAATCCGGTTCAGGGATTTGCGGAAAATCTTCATCACGAATTGACCGTGGTGCTGCTGCCTGCGCAGGAGCGAATCCGTGTGGTCGATGTGTTGACGTTTCCCTCGCCGCGTCGGCGGGTGGAGTTTTTGTTGCATGCCGGATTGGCGCCCTCATCGCCCGATTCGGGGGTGACGATCAGCGCGGCCGACGGTCCGCCGCCGGTTGCGCTTGCGGGACCGGCCCGCCGCGCCGCGGTGCCGCTCACCCGCTACGCGGTCATGATTCCCTCCGGGCGGCGCGCATTGACGCTCCGGTACGAAGGGACGATTGCCCATCGGACCGATTCCGAGGCCGAGGGGCCGGACGCGTTTGCGGAGACACCGGGCGCGGTGTTCGACCGCGGGGTCTTCTTGTCGGGGTCGAGTGCCTGGTATCCCGTGTTCGACGACGCGTTGGTGACCTTTTCGCTCGAGGTGCGCGCTCCCTCCGGTTGGGAGGCGATCAGCCAGGGCGCGCGCGTGACGCATCGTCGTGACGATGAGGGCGTGACCGTCCGCTGGAACTCCCCCGAACCGCAGGATGAGATCTACCTCGTCGGGGGGCCGCTCACGGCGTACGAACAGACGGGAGGGCCCGTCACCGCCATGGCGTTCCTGCGCACTCCGGACGAGCGGCTGGCCGAGACCTATCTGGCCGCCACGGCGCGGTACCTGGATCTGTATTCCCGTCTCCTGGGTCCGTATCCCTACCCGAAATTCGCGATGGTCGAAAATTTCTGGGAGACGGGCTATGGCATGCCGTCCTTCACGTTGCTGGGATCCAAGGTCGTCCGGCTGCCGTTCATCCTCGACTCGTCCTATCCCCACGAGATTCTCCATAATTGGTGGGGCAACGGGGTGTATGTGGACCCCGAGGGGGGCAATTGGAGCGAAGGGCTGACCGCGTATCTGGCCGACCATTTCATGCAGGAACAGCGCGGCGCCGGGGCCGAATACCGCCGCGCGGCCTTGCAGCACTACGCCGATTACGCCGCGGAGGGCCGCGACTTTCCGCTGACGGCGTTTCGCGGTCGGCACGACGCCGCGACCCAGGCGGTGGGATATGGGAAGACCATGATGATCGTCCATATGCTGCGGCGGCAACTGGGGGACGAGGCGTTCGTGCGGGCGCTGCGCACCTTCTATAGCGGGTATCGTTTTCGACACGCGACGTTTTCCGATCTGGAGCGGGCCTTCGCGCGTGCAGCGGTCGCGGGCACGGGAACGACGTTGCGGCCGTGGATCGAGCGGGCGGGCGCGCCCGCGATCCGGGTCAGTCACGTCGAGACCTGTCTGCGGGGCGGGGGACGGTACCTGCTGAAAGCCCTGGTCGAGCAGACTCAGGCCGGCGCGCCGTATCGCTTGTCGATCCCCGTGGCGGTGACGCTGGAGGGGCGCGAAGAGGCGTATCACACCACGTTCCGGCTGGAGAGCAAACGGCTCGGGTTGGAAATGGAGATCCCCGGGCGTCCGCTGCGCCTCGACGTCGATCCCGAATTCGACGTCTTTCGCCTTCTGGACCGCCGGGAAATTCCTCCCGCGTTGTCCGGGGTGTTCGGCGCCTCGCGGATGACGATCGTGCTCCCGTCCGCGGCGCCGGCGGCCCTCCGCGAGGCCTACGAGCAGATGGCCGCCGGCTGGGCCCGGTCGCAGCCGGACGAGATCGCGGTGGTTCGCGACGATTCCATCGACGCGCTGCCCGTCGATCGCGCGGTCTGGCTCTTGGGATGGGAAAATCGATTCCGATCGCGCATCGCCGCCGCGCTGGCCGATCAGCCCGTCGCGATCGCCGACCGGAGCGTGCGCATCGGGACAAACGATTGGCCGCGCGAGACCCACTCAGTCGTGCTCGCCGGCCGCCGCGCCGATCATCCCGAATGGGGTCTCGCATGGACGGCGGCGGATCGCCCGGCGGCCATCCCCGGCCTGGCCCGCAAGCTGCCGCACTACGGGAGCTACGGCTATCTGGCCTTCGAAGGCGACGCCCCCGTCAACGTAGAAAAAGGGAAGTGGTCGGTCGCCAATTCGCCCCTCTCGATGGCCGTCCGCCAACCCGACGGCTCCATCAAGAAGATCCCCCGAGCCACCCTCCAGCCCCGCCCCCCGCTGATAAAATAGCCTTCAGTCTTTTCCGGCGTTCCTAACGCCGGGAGCCTGTTCAGGAGTGGTCAGATACAAGGCGGAAGGAGGTCTTACGCGCGGAGCGTACTGTTTTGTACGTGAGCACGTAAGGCCGACTGACAACGCCGTAGATGGCTGCTCATGGACAGGCTCCTACGGTTTGGAGCTGTAGTGGCGCCGCAGCCAACTACTCAAACCATCCAACCCCGGGAACAACACGCGTTCGGTGATATTGGCCTGATCGAGCTTGTCGCGGATTTCCCATTTCAACTTGGCGGGAATCACGATCTTGCGGACGAGTTGGGGATGGTGGGTCAGCCAGTCCTCGAACACCGCTTTGGGATTCGACAGGATCGAGAAGAGCGCGAACTGATTGACGATGCGATCGTCCATCGAGGGCGGCTCGAAAAACATCAGAAAGTCCTCGGGCGACAGCGTGTCCAGATCGCCGAGCGACGCGATGGTCTCGCTGAGCATTTCGACCGTAAAGACGTCGGAGCCCTCCTGCTTCAACGCCGCCTGCAACCGCTCGGGCAGCGTGGCGTGGGCCTGGGCGTAATTGACGGCCCAGATCACGCCGTCCATGTGGAACTTGGCCGAGTCGGCGGTCGCAAAATGCATCGCCACGTAGGGCGAGAAGGTCCAATCCAACAGTCGCGTCGGCAGACCGTGGTGTTTGGCCACCGACAGCCAATGCCAGACCGAGTCGCCCTCCACCACGTCGCGATGCGCATACTTGCGGAAATTGCGCAGCAGATGCCGCTCCAACTCATCCGGCCTCCCGCCCAATCGGACGAGCGTGGTCTCCAGCCGGTAGCGGGCGTCGGATAAACCCCGGAACGCGTCATGCGAGCGGAAGCGATTGAGCTCGGGCCGCCACGACTCGTCGAAGAGCTGCTCCTGCAACTCATTCCAACTATGGACGGTCATCTCGCGGGTGGCCTTCGGTTTCGGCGACGACATAGTGTGAGGATATCGGGGGAGGGGCCGATTTGGCAAGCCGGGTACGGAGATCCGATCAGACGCTTGCCCGCCGTTCGCGATTCCTGCTAGAGTAGCCATCCTCCAGAGGGATCGAGCGGTGTCACGCAACGATCAAACCGTCCGGCAACTGAAAATCCTCACGCTGCAAACCCGACGGCTGGGACGCAAAGAACACGATCCGGGCCGGCCTTCAGAAAGGGACAATCTCATGAGCGAAGAATTCTCCGTCGATTCACAGGGCCAGATGGTTGTGTTCGGGGCGAAGCAGATTCGACGGACCTGGCACCAAGAACAATGGTATTTCTCCGTCGTAGACATCATCGCTGCCCTGACCGACAGCGATAATCCGCGGAATTACTGGAGCATGATGAAGGCGCGCGAGCGAAAACAGAGCGACGTTCAGTTGTCCACGCTTTGTGTACAACTGAAACTCACCTCCTCTGACGGCAAGGCGTACAACACCGATTGCGTCAACACCGAAGCCGCCTTCCGCATTATCCAGTCCATCCCCAGCCCCAAGGCCGAGCCGTTCAAGCGCTGGCTGGCTCAGGTGGGCCGCGAACGCATCCAGGAGATCGAAAACCCCGAACTGGCCCAGCAGCGGATGCGGGAACTCTATAAGGAGAAAGGCTACCCCGACGAGTGGATCGAAAAGCGGGTCCGTGGCATTGCCGTCCGTGACGAACTGACCGGCGAATGGCAAAAACGTGGCGTGGCAAATCAGAAAGATTTCGCCATCCTGACCGCCGAAATCTCCAAAGCCACCTTCGGGGTCACCCCAACGCAATACAAGACGCTCAAGGGCTTGCAGCGCGAAAACCTGCGCGATCACATGACCGACCTCGAACTGATCTTCACGATGCTGGGCGAAGCCGCCACCACCGAAATCGCCCGCAATAAAGACGCGCAGGGTTTCCTGAAGAACAAGCGAGCCGCACGGGAAGGCGGTTCCGTCGCGGGCAACGCCCGTCGCCAGCTTGAAGCCAAGTCGGGTCGGAAGGTCGTCACCACCGAGAACTACCTGACAGACAAACCCAAGCCCGGACTTCCGTCCAAGTCGGAGTAATCGGCATGGACGGGATTGATAGTCGTCTTCCCGTTTTACCGCACGACGTTTGACCCGGAACCCCGCAAAGGGTTATGTTGGGTCTCACCTTCAGACAGGGGATCTGCCCGTGTCGAAGATCCGGCCTAAACACTGTCTCGGGGCCGCCCTTGATGACCACGCTTGAACACGATGCGAGGGGAGAAGCTGACGCGGTGGGCATCCGAGTGAGATTGTCAGCGGGACGGGCCAATGCCATCCGATTCCCGAAAAAGTACTCCGACCCCAATTCTCTCCCAAAGGAAATCGGCTACTGGGATCACCGCGCCGAGACGTTGAAGCTTCAGGAGCAAGCCGGCAAGGTAAACGCCCGGCTCAACTCGCCAGAGGCGCGCCGCCGCGCCGACGACCTGCAGGCCCGTCTCCAGAAGCGCATGGAGCAGTTGGAACAGGAGGCTCAGATCTCCGCTCTTCCGCCCGTGGTGCTGGGCGGCGTGGTCGTCGTGCCGGTGGGTCTGCTCGCCACGATGGCCGGACACCCGCGACCCGCGACCGCGTCTGCCGCGGACACCCAAGCCTCCGCCGCCCGCGCCCGGTCCATCGTCATGCAGGTCGAGCACGGTCTCGGCTTCGAGCCGACCGATCGGGAGCTTGAGAAGCTCGGCTACGACATTGAAAGCCGCGACCCGCGGTTCATCGAGGTCAAGGGCCGTGTCGAAAAGGCTCAGACCGTCACGGTGACCAAGAACGAAATCCTCTACTCGCTGAACAAACCCGACGACTTCATTCTGGCCATCGTCGAGTTCTTCGATGACCACGCGCATCGCGTCCATTACCTGCGCCGCCCGTTCCAGCGGGAACCCGACTTCGGCGTGACGAGTGTGAACTACGACTTCGACGAGCTGCGGGCACGGGCTGAGCCTCCGCGATGACCGCGACACTTCGCGTCTTCGTCAGCTCAGTGCAGAAGGAGCTCGATGACGAGCGCCTCATCGTGCAGAACCTCGTGAGCACCGACCCGTTCCTGTCGGCGCATTGCGTCCCGGTGCTCTACGAGTTCGAGCCGGCGTCTCCGGCAAAGGCTCTGGAGAGCTGCCTCGAATCCCTCGACCGCTGCCAGGTCTATCTGCTCATCGTGGGCGTCCGGTACGGTACACCGGTCGGCGATCGGTCCATCACCCACGCGGAGTATCGCCGGGCGAAGGAGAACAAGCTTCCCGTTCTCGCCTTCATCAAGGGCGAGCGGCAGGTGAAGCGCGAGGAGGGAACGGCCGCCCTGCTCGCGGAGATCGACGCCGACGGGCCCA
>JBDSOK010000050.1:0-2922 GCA_039914845.1 Nitrospiria bacterium
CCGCTCGGCGCGATCCGCTCATGCCTCAACCAGGCGGGGCTCGCGATCGGGGACGTGGATGAGATCGCGCATGCCTTCGATTATGAGCCCTGGGCCGCCGCCTACGCACTCGACGCGGTGGCGGCACGGCGGTATCGCGAGGTCTTTTCCAAAGCCTCCCTGCTCGCGTTGGTGCGCCGTGACCTCCCCGGATTCCCCGAGACACGCGTGCATCAAGTGTCCCATCACCTGGCGCATGCCGCCAGCGCCTATTTCACCTCGGGCTGGGATGAGTGCCTGGTCGTCGTCATGGACGGCATGGGCGAAGTCCACAGCACGTCGATTTATCACGGCCGCGGCGGCGCGCTCGAACCGCTGCGCCACCTCTCGGCCGGCGACTCGATCGGCATTCTCTATTCGCTGGTGACCCTCCACCTGGGCTTCGATTTCAACGCCGACGAGTACAAGATCATGGGGCTGGCTCCCTATGGCGACCCGGAGCGATTCCGCGCGTTCTTCGATGAGGCGGTGCAGTGCCACGTCGACGGCAGCTTCTCGATCCCCCTGTTGAAGATCAATCGGTCGCGGGATGAACGGGAGCACCACCTTGCGACCCGGCGGTATCTGGCCGAACACCTCGTGCCGGCCCGGCGGCCCGATGAGCCGATCACCCAGGTGCATTGCGACGCGGCCGCGTCGCTCCAGGCCTGTCTCGATCGGACGATGCGGCATCTCTGCGGGCGATTTGCCGAGCGCACGGGGTTACGGCGCCTGGCCATGGCGGGCGGCGTGGCGCTCAATTGCACCGCCAACGGCGTGCTCCTGCGTTCCGGGCTGTTCGATGGCCTCTACGTCCAACCGGCGGCGGGCGACGACGGCGCCGCCCTCGGCGCGGCCCTCTATCGCGCCTCGCAACGCGGCCCGGTCCCCAACCGCCGGATGCCGGTGCCGTTTCTCGGTCCCGCCGCGTCGTCGGACGACATCCGGGCGGCGCTCGACCGGTTCGCCCCGCGCATCGAGACGGCGGCGTTCGAAACGCTGGAGGACACCTGCGCCCGCGCCGCGGACCTCATCGCCGAGGGTCGCGTCGTGGCTTGGTACCGCGGACGGATGGAATTCGGCCCCCGCGCGCTGGGCCATCGCAGCATCCTGGCCGATCCCGGCCGACCGGAAATGCGCGACCGGATCAACGCCATGGTGAAGATGCGCGAAGCCTTCCGGCCCTTCGCGCCCGCGGTTTCGATCGAGCAGGCGCACCAATGGTTCGACGTGGCGCCGCGGACCGAGTTGCCCTACATGATCATGACGGTGGACGTCCGCGAGGCCTTCCGCGCCGAGCTGCCCGCGATCACCCACGTCAACGGCTCGGCCCGCGTCCAAACCGTCTCGCCCGCCGACAACGCCGACTTTCACCGCCTCCTGCTGGCGGTCGGCAAAACGACGGGACGCGAAATGGTCCTCAACACCAGCTTCAACGTGAAAGGCCAACCGATCGTCAACACGCCCGAGGAGGCGATCGAGACGTTTCTGGGCACCGGCATCGACTGCCTCTTCCTGGACAACGTGCTGGTCACCCGGCGGGATCAAACCTAACAGGGTGCTGAAAAAACCTGTGTGGGGTTGCTCGAATGGGGTTGGGCCCCTTCGAGGGGGTCACAGGCCCCGGTTTTCGGGGCCGTCCTAGGGGCGCGAGTCCCTGGGAGAGCAGGGTGCGGACTTTTTCAGCGCCCTGCTAACGCGTGGGGCGGGCCCCGTAGTGCTCCGCGAGAAACCCCTCCATGAATCGCCTGAAGAAGAACAGATCCGTCGAGGGAATCGAGATCCGAATCATTCGGGTCATTGCGCGATGGAGTTGTAAGCGGGTCAGGGCAAACCGGCGGATCAGGTAGACGGCGTCGAGGATATCGTCATCCCGCATCACGCGGAGCTTCGACATGACCAGGTCCAGCGGAGCCATCACGCGCACCGTGACGGTCCCCCTGCGCCACACCCGCTTGGCGCGCCGACGATAGCCCGGGGGAAGATCGATCATTCCCCAGTGGGAGACATCGGCGCTCAGATCGGCCGGGAAGCCCAATCGATCGAGCAGCCGGGCGAACTGCATTCCGCTCAGCGTGGAGATTTCCGCGTCGAGATCCCGCGTCTTGCGCTCGTGGCCGTAGAGGGCCAGGGCGAGTCCGCCGAGCAGGATGACGTCGACCGGCCGTTTGGTCGTCTGCCGGATGGCATCGACGAGCGCGTCAATTGCTTCGTTCGCAACCAGATACTTTCGCGCCATCGCTGCTCCTCCGCCCGGCTCACCCCCGGCCCAGGCCCTCCACTCCGCGGGGCATACCAGACGCGAAAGGGTCGCCCAAGCCAGTACCCGGTCGTCATCCGCCAGCCTGCGGCCAATCGGCACGCCTTGTCGCCGGCGCGTCGGTACCGCGCCGCAAGCGCACGGGGCATGGAGATCCGGCGCCAGGCGATTTCGTTGACCGCCAGATACAGCCACACCAGGTCGCGAGTGCGGGGGTCGGCCAGCGCTTGGGCGAGTACCCGCGCCCGATTGCCCGTGAAACGAACGCCGGTATAGGCCGCGAACACGTCCAGATCATCCCGCCGGCTCATGGTCGGCAGTATACCGGAACGTCCTGGTCGTGGACAAGGTGTCGGCGGACGTGAGACACACCCGATCGCGGAAACGATTGCGCGCCGACGGCCGATCCGCTATGCTCGCCGAAGCGAGCGGGAGCGCGGGGATGACGAGATCGATGGGACAGGTGGAGGCCGAAATCGGCAACGCCCTGATTCAATTCGAGAAGGATTTTATGGGACGGGGCCCGAAAGAAACCCGGGCCTATCTCGTCGAAGACATGGTGCTGGTCCGGCTCAAGGGCGTGCTCACCCCGGCCGAACAGCAGTTGGCCAAGAACAGCGAAGGCACCGAATTGATCAAGCAGA
>JBDSOK010000091.1:0-4998 GCA_039914845.1 Nitrospiria bacterium
CACCAACCCGACGAGAAACAGCAGGACCGATGCGCCGATAATGGCCGTGATCCAGCTGCCGATATCTCCGAAGCGATAGGGTTCGGGATCGTTGGTCAACGCCCCCCAGAGAAACCCACCGATCAACGCGCCCACGATTCCCACCACGATATTGAGCACCACGCCTTGCTGCGCGTCCGTTCCCATAATCTTGCTGGCGATCCATCCGATCAGGCCGCCGAAAATCAACCATCCGATGACGCTCATCTGTCTTCTCCTTTTCGTCTGGACTCTGCGATTTACATCGTGCGGACTCTAGCACGGCGGGATTGCGAAATTGTTGCGCTCAAGGGTTTTCTTGACGTTCTTTCGTCCAATCCGATATTCTCATTCCGATGAGTTTTCGGAGATTTTGATGATGAACGATGTGTTGAAGACCGGCGCGGCGCAGCCGGCGAGCCACAGATGAGTCTGATCCGGGCGGCTACCGCCACCGTGGATGTGCGACGGCAACAATGTCCCTACCCCCTCCTCATGATCAAGAAGGCCCTCGATGGGCTGCGTGAGGGCGATGTGCTGGAAGCGCAGACCGATCATCTGCCGACCGCCCGTGAAACCACCCCCCGGTTCTGCAAGGACATGGGCTACGGTTTGGACGTGCTGGAAGAGGCAGGCCTGTGGCGGCTCATCATCACCAAGGGCCAGGAGGCGCCGAAACCGGTCAGCCTGACGCTGGACGGCGTCGAGAAATCCTATGCGTCCGATCGGGGCCTGGTCACGGCCGTCGAACAGATCGATCTGCAAATTTTGGAAGGCGAGTTCGTCTGCATCGTCGGTCCGTCGGGCTGCGGCAAATCGACGCTCCTCAATTTGATCGCCGGTCTGGAGCGTCCCGATCGCGGCGCCGTGAAAATCAAAGGGCACGAGGTGACCGGACCGGGATCGGACCGGGTGGTGATTTTTCAGGAGGGGGCGCTCTTTCCCTGGTTGACCGTCCGTCAAAACGTTGAATTCGGGCTGAAGATCAAGGGCGTGGAGCGCCGGGTGCGGCGTGATCTGGCGATGGATTACCTGAAAATGGTGCACCTCACGCGTTTTGCCGATGCCCTGGTTCACGAGCTGTCGGGAGGGATGAAGCAGCGGGTCGCCAGTGCGCGCGGCCTCGCGATGGACCCCGACATCCTGCTGATGGATGAGCCGTTTGCCGCGCTGGACGCGCAGACCAGGGATCTCTTGCACGTCGAGTTGCAGGAGATCTGGACCGCCACCAGCAAGACCATCTTATTCATCACCCACAACGTCCGCGAAGCGGTGTGTTTGGCCAACCGGGTCCTGGTCATGACCTACCGGCCGGGTCGCATCAAAGAGACGTTCATCATCGGCCATCACCGGCCGCGCCACCTCGAAGATCCGGGGCTGATTGAAACCTCCGCGCTGATTCTCAAAACCCTCAAGGGAGAGGTCGACAAGGCCGTGAAAGCCGAGCTCGGGGATGCGTGATACCGCCATCCGTCTCGTATTTTTCGCCCTCGTCGTCCTGATCTGGGAGATCGTGGTGCGGCTGGAATTCTGGCCGGACTATCTCTTTCCCGGGCCGATGCAGGTCTTCGAGGCGATTCGCCTGGGAGTGGAAGATCATACGTTCCTCACGGCGATCGCGATCAGCCTGCGGCGGTTTGCCATCGGGTTTACCTTGGCGCTTCTGATCGGCATCGCGTTCGGGCTCGTGATCGGCAGCGTACGCCTGGCGCGCGAAACCGTCGGGGTCCTGCTGATCGGATTTCAAAGTCTGCCCAATATCGCCTGGCTGCCGATGGGCTTGCTCTGGTTCGGGTTGAACGACCGTGCGATTCTCTTCGTCATCGTGATGGGGGTGATCAATTCGGTGGCGATGGCCACCGCCGACGGCATCCGCAACGTGCCGCCGCTGTACCGGCGCGCCGCGCGCACGATGGGGGCGCGCGGCTTCACGCTGTATCTGACCGTCGTGCTGCCCGCCGCGCTGCCCGCCATCATGACCGGGATTAAACTGGGGTGGACCTTCGGCTGGCATGCGTTAATCGCGGGCGAGATGCTGTTCGTCAGTCTGGGATTGGGGCACCTCCTGGTCATGGGCCGTGAGCTGTCGGACATGGCCCAGGTCATGGCGGTGATGTTGGTCATCGTGGCGATCGGCCTGGTCATGGAGCGCCTGGTGTTTTCGCCGATCGAGCGGCGGGTCAGTCGTCGCTGGGGGCTCGAGCGCGCGTAGCGCGTCGCCTGTCCATGACGGGCCATCTACTTCGTTGTCGCTGCGCTTCCGGTGCTCACGTGCAACCCAGCACGCTGCGCTCCGGTTCTCGCTCCGCCTTGCATCTGACCCGTCCTGGACAGGCTCCCATGGGCATCATCCTGACCCGCTCAGAAAATACCACGAGCAACCCCCTCTCTTTACCCTCCCCCCTTGCGGGGGAGGGGAGGGTGGGGGGTGCATTTTGACCTAACAAAAAGAAGAGCGAGATGGGGCCTTGCGACAGTCTTGGTTGATGAAATCGGAACCGACGGCGTTTTCGATTGAGGATCTTCGGGGGGCCGAGGATCGGACCACGTGCTGGGACGGCGTGCGGAATTATCAGGCGCGCAACTTTCTGCGGGACGAGATTGCGGTCGGCGACGGGGTGTTGTACTACCACAGTAATGTCGAACCGGTGGGGATTGCCGGCGAGGCGGTGGTGGTGCGGGCCGGGTATCCCGATTACACCGCGTGGGATCAGCACGATCCGCACTATGATCCGAAAAGCGATCCCGATCGTCCGACGTGGTACATGGTCGATGTGCGGTTCGTCCGCGCCTGTCGCAAGGTGATTCTGCTCTCCCGGCTGAAAACCATTCCCGAGTTGGGGGGGATGTGGGTCGTGCGGCGCGGGATGCGGCTCTCGGTCCAACCGGTGACTACCGAGCAGTGGGCGTCGATCATGGCACTGCCCGAATGGGAGGGTAATCGATGAGCGACGTGAAGAAGACCTCGTGGTGCGCCCGCGCCGGATGGTGGCTAGCCCTGGCGGCGGCGCCGGCGGCCGTTCTCGCCGGGTGGGGCGTCCGACAGGGGTGGTGGCATTTCCGCGTGGGATTTCAGATCCTGACCTGGAGCGTGGCCGCGGCGGCGGGCGCCGCGTTCTTGGCCCTGCTCGGCTTATGGGCCACGCGGCGCGGGCGAAAGCGCGGCCGTCTCCGCGCCCTGGGAGCCCTGGTGGCGGCGGCCATCGTCGCCGGGGTGCCCTTGGCGTATTTCGCCATCGCCCGGACCGTTCCGGCAATTCATGACATCAGCACGGATACCGAGAATCCGCCGATCTTCTCGGCGATCGCGCCGCTGCGCAAGGACGCGCCCAACTCGCTTGAATACGGCGGACCGGCCGTCGCCGAGCAACAGCGCGCGGCCTATCCGGAGGTGCAGCCCGCGCTGCTCAGGGTGTCACCGGGCCAGGCGTTCGATCGGGCGCTTACGGCGGCGCGGTCCATGGGCTGGCGGATCGTCGACGCCAATCCGGCGCAAGGCCGGATCGAGGCCTCCGACACGACGCGCTGGTTCGGTTTTCAGGACGATATCGTGGTGCGGGTGACGCCTGCCGAGGGCGGAAGCCTGGTGGACGCGCGCTCGGTGTCGCGGGTGGGGCGCAGCGACGTCGGCGCCAACGCGCGCCGCATTACGGCGTTTATGACCCGGGTGAAGGCCGGAAAGACCGGAGGTTAACTCCGTGAGCGAAGCGCTCGCTGGAGACGGTCGAGCAGGTTGAGCGCCTCGATCGGCGTCATGGACGCCAGGTCCACGCGAGTCAACTCGTCGATTACCGGGTGAGGAGCCGGCGCAAACAGATCGGGTTGAGGATCGGCCGTTCCCGCGCGCCGTGTCCCTTCCCGCTCCAGATCGGTGAGGATCTCCCGCGCCCGCCGGACCACGCCATCCGGCAGGCCGGCCAGCCGCGCCACCTGAATCCCGTAGCTGCGATCGGCCCCGCCTTCCACCATCTTGCGAAGAAACACGATCTCATCGTTCCACTCGCGCACCGCAGCCCGATAATTGCGCAAGCCGGGGAGGGTGGCGGCCAGCTCGGTGAGCTCGTGGTAATGGGTGGCGAAGAGCGTCCGCGCGCCGACCCGCGTGTGGACATCCTCGGCCACCGCCCACGCGATGCTCAGGCCGTCGAACGTGCTGGTCCCGCGGCCGATCTCGTCCAAGAGAATCAAGCTCCGGGATGTTGCGCGCGAGAGAATGGACGCGGTCTCGCTCATCTCGACCATGAAGGTGCTGCGGCCGCCAGCGATGTCGTCCTGGGCTCCCACCCGGGTGAAGACCTGGTCGACGAGGCCGATGGTCGCCTCGGCGGCCGGCACGTAGGACCCGGTCTGAGCCATGAGGACGATCAGCGCGACCTGCCGCATGAAGGTGGATTTTCCCGCCATATTGGGGCCGGTGAGCAGGAGCACGCGGGTGTCGGCCCCGTCCATGTCCACGTCATTGGGGATGAAGCGTTGAGCGGGCAAGAGCCGCTCGACCACCGGATGGCGGCCTTCGCGGATCTGGAGGACGGGCTCGTCCACCAACGCGGGCGCCGTCCAGCGGTATCGTTGCGCGGCATCGGCCAGCGCGGATGCCGCGTCCAGCCGCGCAAGACGCCGCGCGTATGCCTGAATCCGCGAGGTCTCGCGCGCGGCGGCCGCGCGCAGGTCCTCGAAGAGCCGGAGTTCCAGGGCGCGGATTTTCTCCTCGGCGCCAAGCACCTTCGCCTCCAGATCGGCCAGCTCCGGCGTCACGTAGCGTTCGGCATTGACCAGCGTCTGGCGGCGATGATACTCCGCCGGGACGCGGCCGGCATTGGCCTTGGTGATTTCGATGTAGTAGCCGAAGACCTGATTGTGGCGGATCTTGAGCGAGTCGATGCCGGTGCGGGCTCGCTCGCGCGCTTCGAGTTGCGCGATCCACCCTTTGCCGTCCCTCCGGATCGCGCGGAGGGCATCCAGTTCGGGGTCGTACCCGTC
>JBDSOK010000134.1:0-3112 GCA_039914845.1 Nitrospiria bacterium
GGAGCACGGCGTTGACGAACCCCACGTCGGGCGGCGGCGCCATGCTTTTGGCCAGTCGGACCGTTTCGTTGACCGCCGCCGAGGCGGGAATCCGCGTCAGGAAGATCAATTGATACGCGCCGAGCCGTAAGAGGGTGCGCGTCGCCGGCGCCACGCGAGCCAGGGGGCGCGAGGAACAGGCGGCGAGCCTCCACTCCAAGGCCGAGCGATGGCGCAGGACCCCATAGAAGAGTTCGGTCACCAGCCCTCGATCCACATCAGACAGCGACGGCGGGACATGCGCGAGCAGCGCGGGCCCGAACGCCCCGCCCGTCTCGCTGCGGACCAGGAGTTCGGCCGCCCATCGCCGCGCGGTCCAGTCCGGCCGATCGGGGATGCGCGCGGGCCGCCCCGGCTCGCCGGCGGCACGCCGGGGCGGGGCCGAGCGTGCGGATGAAGCCGGACGGGCCGCAGGCCCGCGGGCCTCGGGTCTCCGCGGCGAACCCCGGCCCGCCGGGCGCTTAGGCCGCGCGGCGGAGGGAGGGGGCGTGGGCTTCGAGACGGGCAATACGGTCCTCGATGGGAGGGTGGGTGGAGAACAGCGAGGCCATCTGCCGGCCACGCAAGGGATTGACGATGAAGAGATGCGCCGTGGCGGGGTTGACCGGCACCGGCACGCTGCGCGCGGCCAGATCGAGCTTGCGCAATGCCGCGGCCAGGGCCGCGGGGTCCTCGGACAATTCGGCGCCGCCGTCATCCGCCAGATATTCGCGGGACCGCGAGATCGCCATTTGAATCAAGAGCGCGGCGATCGGGGCCAAGACCATCATCGCCAACGCCGGCACCAGGGTCGCGGCCCCACCGCGCTCCCGCCCCCAGACCATCGACCACTGCCCCATCTGCGCCAAATACGTAACCGCTCCGGCAAAGACCGCCGCGATGGTCCCCACCAGAATATCGCGGTGTCGAATATGGGAGAGTTCGTGGGCCAGCACCGCGATCAACTCATCCCGACGCAAAAGATTGAGGAGCGACGTCGTCACCGCAATCGCGGCGTGGGACGGGTTCCGGCCGGTCGCGAAGGCGTTGGGCTGCGGGCTGGTCATCAGATAGACCTTGGGCATGGGCATCCCCGCCCGCGCGGCGAGCACGCGGAGGACGTCATACAGATCGGGAGCCTCATTCTCCGAAACGGGTTGCGCGCCATGCATCTTCAACACGAGACGGTCCGAGTAAAAATACGCGAACCCATGGAGCGCGACGGCCACCACCAGCGCCACCGTCGCGCCTTGAACTCCTCCCACCAACGATCCCATCGAGACCAACAACACGGTCAAGAGCAACATCAAGACCATCGTTTTCAGGGTATTCATCGTCGCACCTCGCTCACGGGGTCGAATATCATCATTCCACCCCATTATATGACGCGCTCGCCGGCCAGGACCAGACGTCCGGACACCGCGTCCCCCGCCGACAGGCGCGCGCCCCCGGAAACTTGCACTTCCGTGATGATGAGCAATCCCGCGCCCGTTCCCACCGCGATCCCGCCGGCCTCGGCCCGTATGATGGCGCCCGGCTCCCCCGCACCGGCCTCCGCGCGGGCCCGACGGATTCGAAGCGGGCGATCCCGGTGGAGGGTATAGGCCCCCGGCCACGGATCGGTGCCCCGCACCAAGGCCGCCAGCACGGGGGCGGGTTGTTTCCAATCGATCCGGCCGTCGTCTTTTTTCAACAGCGGGGCGAGCGTCGCGAGCGCTCCCTCCTGCGGAATCGGCTGGAGCCGCCCGGCTTCAAGCGCCTCCAGCGTGTCGACCAAGACCTCGGCGCCCAGATGCGAAAGACGCTCGGCCAATTCCCCCGCGGTCTCGTCGGGCGCGATGGCCAGGCGGCGCTGGAGCAACATCGGACCGGTATCCATCCCCGCATCGATCTGCATCGTCGTCACGCCGGTCTCGGTCTCACCGCGAATGATCGCCCATTGGATCGGCGCGGCGCCGCGATAGCGCGGAAGCAGCGACGCATGGACGTTCAGGCATCCCCGGCGAGGAATGTCCAGCAGCGCCTGCGGCAAAATCTGACCGAAGGCCACGACGACGATCAGGTCCGGGGAGACCGTCCGGCACCAGGCAAGAAAATCCGCATGGCGCACCTTCTCGGGCTGCACGACCGGCAGGCCGGCGGCCAGCGCAGCCGCTTTGACGGGCGAGGGACTCAGCGATTGCCCTCGACCCCGCGGCCGATCGGGCTGGGTCACCACCGCGACAATCTCGTCGCCGCGGGCACGCATCCGGGCCAACGACGGCAGAGCGAACGCGGGCGTGCCCATGAAGATGACGCGCATCGGCGAGACGGCGCTAGTCGCCCGCGGTCTTCAGGCGTTTCTTGGTTTTACGCTGAAACAGATCGCGTTTGAGCGGGCTCATCCGATCGAGCATGAGCACGCCGTTGAGGTGATCCAATTCGTGCTGGAAGAGACGCGCCTCAAGCCCGTGGGCCTCGATCTGCACCTCACGTCCGTCGCGGTCAAACCCCTTGAGCAGCACCCGCGCGGCGCGCGCGATGAGCTCACGGTAGTCGGGGATCGAGAGACACCCCTCTTCCTCGGTGAGTTCGCCTTCCTGCTCGGCGATCGTCGGGTTGAGGATGATCTTGCGCTCATGCTCGCCCTCGCGGATACCCAGGTCGTAGACGAAGAGCTGGAGCGAGGCCCCCACCTGCGGCGCGGCCAATCCAAGACCCGGAACGGCGTACAGGGTGTCGAACATGTCATCGATGAGCGCCTGCAGGTGGCCGTCGACATTGGCGACCGGTTGAGCCGCCAGCCGGAGGACTTCATCGGGATATTCGCGGATGCGGAGGATGGACACGGCGGTATGATGCCATGCAGAACGAGCAAAATCAAGCGAAACCGCCCCCCAACAGCCTCCGATGGGATATGCGGACGCGGCGGGCGGACGGAACAGAAAAAACTTGACGGCTGCGCAACCGTTTTGTTAGCATGCCGTCCGCGGGGTGGAGCAGCCTGGCAGCTCGTCGGGCTCATAACCCGAAGGTCGTCGGTTCAAATCCGGCCCCCGCAACTTTTTTCCCCTCAGAATTCCTAAGACCGACGGGCCGCGCCTCAGCGGCCTGT
>JBDSOK010000137.1:0-3181 GCA_039914845.1 Nitrospiria bacterium
ACGGAGAGCGCGGTTCAAGTGCTGACCGTGTTTCACGCTTCGCGTCTGTTCACTCAATTGGGTGAAACCCCTCTGGGTTAACCGGTTGTGCCAGGCAGCCGAACCAGGCGCTGGAGATGACGAGCAAATAGCGCGCGCCTCTCAGCGCTGGGCGTTCGGAGGCTATCAATTCCTCCGGTTTCCGTGATAAATTCTTCGATACACGTGAAGTGCCCCCCGCTTTACGCCGTTCCTTCCTTGTGAACATAGCTCGTAGGTCCGCCTCACCATGCCGGGTTTCCTCCTGCACGTCATCAGTCCGGGAAAGCGAACGGCGGCTACTTTCCTGAGGGATGCCGATCGGCCGAAATGCCGTGCGGCGCTTGGAATCCTCATGGACGCCAACGAGTCAGAACGATGTGCGTGTCTTGCCTTGACGCCTCGGGTTTTGGTGTTACCTTTCGCCCGGTTTTGAGACGAGCCTAGGGGCCTCGGTCGGTTGGGAGCGATGTCGCTCCGCCGATTTTGGGCCGAATGGGCTCGATGGAGGGCGCCGATGTTCGAACGAATTCTTGCTGTGGTCCCGGATCAGTGGAGGTCCGTGGCGGAAATCCTGATGGCTCCCATCGCGTGGATCCCGCCGGTGCAGGAAGGCCTGGTCATGTTCTTTCTCTATTCCGACTCGCCATGGATGGCGGTCGGCAAGTTCGTGTTCCTGCTGTTCCCGCTCTTGTTGTGGCTGGCGGGCATGTGGAGCACGCAGCTCGCCATCTATACCGTGCCTTTCCGCTCGCATCGGGTGTCCTTTTTCTCCACGCTCGTGCTCGCATGGTGGGACGGCGCGCGGGCGGTCTGGATGTACTGGACCGGGCTGTTCCGCCTCGCGGCGGTGGCAACGGGTTGGGCCGTCACGCTGGTCCGGCTATTCCTCAAGCTGGTTGCCGAAACCGTGCGCCAGGTGGTCATGTTGCCCTTTGCGATGACGGGGAAGATGACGACCAATTACTTCAAGCCCGGGGTGCCCTGGATCGCCTTTCTGATGTTGCTGCTCTGGGGGCTGCTGGAAACGACCATCTTCACCTATACCTTGTATCCCACGGTGTCCGAGGTGCTCGCCGACATCGTGGGCACCGACGCCCCGCGGTTTACCGGTCCCGTGTTGTCGGTCTTCCTCTTCATGCTTATTTTGGGGAGTTTTGCCTGCATTCAGGCGCTGATCGAGGCGATCAAGGCGCGGGAAATCAAGTTCATGGTGCAGATGATCTTGGTCGAGCTGTTCGTGATGTTCTTCGAAGTCATGTTCCTCTATCGTGAGTTGGTCGATGCGATCACCCCGTGGATCGCGCAGCAGACCGGCGAGCAGTTCCGCTTCGGCGTGGTGTTCACGCTCTCGCTGGCGACGTTCGGGTGGTTGGGGATTCGCGGGATGACCTGGTTTCTGTTCGGTCAGTTCGGGACCCCGCCGTTGCTGGCATTCATTTCCCGCCGTCCGTTGGCAGGATCCGAATCTGTGGCCGATGTTGCGGTGGCCGAGTCTCCGGCCTGGTGGCGGACTCCCGTTGAGGATTTCAAACGGGAAATCGGATGGTTGCACGAACAGAGCGACGAGTTGTTGGAATTTCTCGCGCTGCCTGCGCTGCATGTCCTGGCCGCGGCGGTGAACTTCAGCCTGGTGCTGGTCACGTCGCGTCCGGTGTTCAGCCTGCCGTTTAAGAACCTGAAGGACATCATGGGCACGCGCGATCTGATCGCGTCCGCGACCAGCCTCCACCCCAAAAAGGTCATGCCATGACCCGGCTCGCGGGTGCTTCTCTCAGCGGCCGGCGGGTACTTCGGACCGCCCTCGCCGCTTGCTTGGGCGCCGTCCTGCTCGTGACCGCCGGGGCCTGCGATCCCCAGGGCGGGACACGGCGCCCGCACGTCGCGATGTTCATCGGCATCGACTCGAGCGGCTCGTTTCGGGCATCGGGCGATTACGAGAACGCGCTCTCGTTCCTGGCGCATTACATCTACGGGCATCTACATGAGCTGGGGGGCCTGGCCAAGCCGCGCGAATTATTCGTCGGTTCGATCGGCGGCCGTCAATCCGACGAGCCCAAAGCGTTTCACCCGATCCATGATTTCGCGGACAAGACCGTTGCCGAAATCGAGGCCGGTTTGCGCGAGTGGTTTCCGCCGACCGATACGATGACCGACTTCAACGTGTTCTTTCAGCAGGTGGCGCGGGTCACCAAGGAGCGCAATCTGGCGCTGGCGCCGATCACGGTGGTCATGTTCAGCGACGGCGTCCCCGATGCCGGTGGTCGTCCCACCGCCGATGATCCGGCCGGGCGGTATCGACAGATCGATCTGAGTCCTTTGGAATATCTCTCGCGGAATCTCACCGTCCGCCTGGCGTACGCCAGCCCGAAGGTCGGCGATCAGTGGCGCAAACACGTGCCGCGCCAGCGGGTGCGGATGTGGACCGTCGACGCCGAGGTCATGCGGGGCTGGACGAGCCAGGTTCGCCCCGAGGCGGAGATCGGCCGTCAGGATCATCTGTGGAAATGGGTCCTCGATAACGTCGACTATCGTGTCCGATCGGTGTTGACCTAGGAGTCGTCTCGGTGTTGTGTCGCTGCGGCCGCGGGGATATTCCTCGCGGCCGCAGCCGTTTTTGCCTTGCGGGCACGCGACGCCTTGACTCTCGCGCCCCCATCGTGCACATTCCCTCGAACTCCCGAAGTTCCTAACTAAGGAGGAGGGGCAGAGACCGGGAGGCCTGAACCGGAGGGGGCGAGCGTTGGGACGAAGCGCGGGGGCGTTGGCGGCGGGATCTCTGGTATGGCTGGCGATCGTGGCGGCGAAATTCGGCGTAATCGCCGCGTGGTTTCCGGGGGCGCTGCCCGGGCCGGGGGTGAACGAGTTTCCTCGCCCCGCGTGGCTGGCCTTCGTCCTGGCGACGGACGTGCTGGCGATGATATTGGGCGGCTACGTGGCCGACATGGTCGCGCCCCGCGCGGGGCTGGTTCACGCCGCAGCGCTCGGCGGGGTGATGGTGGCGACGGGCCTTGCCGCCATCGGGTTCGGGTGGGAAGGAACTCCGATATGGTATCAGGTCGTGCTGGTGTCTATCGCGCTGCCGGCTGTAGACTGACAAATGATTCTGGAAAGAACGAACGTGGGAAAAAGCGGTAAAAGGTGAAAAAAATCGACGAGATAT
>JBDSOK010000172.1:0-3126 GCA_039914845.1 Nitrospiria bacterium
GACCACGCGGCGGATCCGCTCGGCGACCCCGACCAGCAATTCGCGGTCCAAGGGCTTCACGAAGCGGGCATTGATCACGGTGGCCGCGACGCCCTTGGCCGCGAGCAGATCGGCGGCGCGGACCGCCGCCGGCACCATCGCCCCGATCGCCACCAGCGCCACGTCGTCGCCGTCGCGGATGACTTCCGCGCGTCCGATCGGCAGCGGAGCGATGGTCGCGTCCTGCTCCACGCCTTCCGATTCCCCGCGCGGATAGCGGATCGCGCTGGGACCGGAGTGCAGCACGCCGGTCAAGAGCATGTGGCGCAGCTCGTTTTCATCCTTGGGTGCCATCACGACCAGATTGGGGATGTGCCGCAGATACGCGAAATCGAAGACCCCGTGGTGGGTGGCCCCGTCCTCTCCCACCAAGCCGCCGCGATCCAGGCAGAAGGTCACCGGCAGGTTTTGCAGGCACACGTCATGGAGCACTTGATCGTAGGCCCGTTGGAGGAAGGTCGAGTAGATCGCCACCACCGGCCGCGCGCCCTCCGCGGCGAGTCCCGCGGCGAAGGTCACGGCATGCTGTTCGGCGATCCCCACGTCGTAATACCGGTCCGGAAAGACCTGGGCGAAGCGGTTCAGCCCCGTGCCTTCCGGCATGGCCGCCGTCATCGCCACGATCTCGGGGTGCTCGGCGGCCAGCGCGATCAGCGTCTGCGCGAAGACGGCGGTGTACGAGGGGCGGCCGCCGCTTTTCTTCGACTTCCCGGTGGCGGGGTCGAAGGCCGACACGCCGTGAAACGCGATGGGGTCGCGTTCGGCCGGCTCATAGCCCTTGCCCTTCTTGGTGATCACGTGCACCAAGAAGGGGCCCGAGAGGTGTTTGACGTTTTCAAAGGTCGCGACCAGATGATCCAGGCGATGGCCGTCGATGGGGCCGATGTAGCGGAAGCCCATCTCTTCGAAGAGCAGGCCCGGCACCAACAATCCCTTCACCGATTCCTCGGCGCGTTTGGCCATTTTGAGCATCGGCGGACCGATCTTCGGGATGTGGCGAAGCAGGCTTTCGGTTTCTTCTTTGACCCGCGTGTACAGCTTGCCGGTGAGGATGCGGTTGAGATAGGCCGAGAGCGCGCCGACGTTTTCCGAAATCGCCATCGTATTGTCGTTGAGGACGACGATGAGGTCGGTTTTGAGCGCCCCCGCGTGATTGAGGGCTTCGAAGGCCATGCCGGCGGTCATCGAGCCGTCGCCGATCACCGCGACGACCTTGCGCCGCTCCTCGGATCCGGCGGCGCGCGCCAGGTGACGCCGGGCCTCGGCCATGCCCAGCGCCGCCGAAATGGACGTGGCGGCGTGTCCCGCCCCGAAGGTGTCATAGGGGCTTTCCTGGCGGCGCAGGAATCCGCTCAAGCCGCCGAATTGCCGCAGCGTGTGAAACTCGTCGCGGCGGCCGGTCAGGAGCTTGTGCGCGTAGGCCTGATACCCCACGTCCCATACGATCCGATCGTGCGGCGTATCGAAGACGTAGTGCAGCGCGACGTTGAGATCCACCGCCCCGAGCGGACCGGCCAGATGTCCGCCGGTCACCGACAAGGTACGGACGATGGTCTCGCGCAGCTCGGCGGCGACCTCGGGCAGTTGCTCAGCCGCCAGCCGGCGAAGGTCGGAGGGGTTGTCGATCTTGTCGAGCCAGCCCATGTCTAGGATCTCCGGTCAAGGATAAAATGCGCCAACTCGCGCAGCGGATCGGCGCGGCCATCGAAGGTCCGGATCGCCTCCAGCGCGCCGTCGATCCAGCGCGCGGCGATGGCCCGCGAGTCATCGCGCCCGACCACGTCGGGATAGGCCCATTTGCGCCGCCGGCGGTCTTTGCCGGTGGCCTTCCCCATCTCGTCGGGGGTGGCCTCCACGTCCAAGAGATCGTCGGCGATCTGAAACGCGAGTCCCACGCCCTGGCCATAGCGGGAGAGCGCGGCGTATTGCTCCGGATCGGCCCCGGCCAGTACGCCGCCCATCCGTACCGCCGCCCGGATCAGCGCGCCGGTCTTCCGGGTGTGAATGCCGTCCAGCACGTCCAACGCGGTCGTCGCGGCGGGACCGGCGGCCGGCGTGTCGGGCGGAGGATCGGTCCGTAAGTCCAACACCTGTCCCCCCACCAAGCCGTATCCGCCGGAGGCCGTCGCCAATTCGGCGATCGCCGCGAGCCGGACGTCGGCCGAGATGCCGCGCCCGCGCTGCGGGTCGCTCAGCACCGCAAAGGCCAGGGCTTGCAGGGCGTCTCCCGCCAAGATCGCGAGATCCTCGCCGTAGACCCGATGATTGGTGGGGCGGCCGCGGCGCAGATCGTCATCGTCCATCGCGGGCAGATCGTCGTGGATCAGCGAATAGGTATGAATCAGTTCGAGCGAGACGACCAGGGGCAGGAGGCGGTCGCGATCGCCCCCCACCGCCTCGCACGCGGCAATCGCCAGGATCGGGCGAATCCGCTTGCCGCCGGCGAACACACTGTAGTGGATGGCCTGATGGAGGAGCGCGGGAACGGCGTCGCTGGGCGGCAGGACTTCGCGGAGCGCTTTCTCGACCAGGGCTTTCCGTTCGTCGAGGTAGGCGGTCACGCCGTCGTCATCGCCCATCGTCTTACTTCTCGCCCTCGGCGACAGCGCTCGATTCGGCCTCGACGGCTTCGTCGGCGCCGTGAAACGGCTGGACCCGTTTCCGCCCCGGCTCTCCCAGTAAAATCTCCACGCGCTTCTCGGCGTCGTCCAGCAGCTTCAGGCAGTTTTTGGAGAGCTTGACCCCTTCTTCGAAGGCCTTGAGCGAATCGTCGAGCGACAAATCGCCTCGCTCCAGAGTCTGGACGAGCTCTTCCAGACGACCCAACGCCTCTTCAAATTTCAATGCGGCCATAGCAATTCGCCAACGGAAACTGCATCTTACACAAGCGCTGTGACGGCCGTCAACTCGCTGCTGGGAGCCTGTTCAGGGATGGCCAGATGCAAGGCGCTCCGGTTGGGAAATCGCCATTCGCATTGCGTTGCGAGCGGAGCGTACTGAGTCGTACGTGAGTGACCATGAACCGGTGGCTCACCCCCGAAGCATGAAATTTCCCTCCCCCCTCGCGGGGGAGGGTGAGGGTGGGGG
>JBDSOK010000224.1:0-8550 GCA_039914845.1 Nitrospiria bacterium
TCTTCGCGCTCACCCATCCGATCGTCGGGAACCCGGCCCTCGAACCGGAAACGAGCACAAGTCTCGACCTCGGCGTCTCCGCCGAGTGGTGGGAGAGGCGCGCGCACACCGGCGCGACCGTCTTCCATCACCGCTTCTTTGATGTCATCGATTTCGACGAGGGACCGCCGCCGCGGTTGGTGAACCGTTCGGAGGTCACGGCTCAAGGCGTCGAGCTGGAAGGCGGCCTACGCCTCCCGCCTCACGCCGAGATTCGAGCGCATGTGACCTACACCCAGACGGATATCGAAGGCACCGACGAGGCATTGCGCAATCGCCCGAAATGGCGCGCCGGAATCGATGCCCAAGCACGGATCAAGAAACGCTGGACCGCGAGCGGTGCGTGGCTCTATGTCGGGAAGGTGTGGGACTCGTCAATCCCGACCGGCGACGTCGAGCTGACCGGCTACACGAGGGTCGATCTCGCGGCAACCTGGACCCCGTCTTCCCTCTGGCAGGCGTCCGTCGGCGTGGACAACGTCCTCAATGCCCGCTACGAAGAAGCGGTCGGTTTTCCGGCGACCGGGCGAACGCCGCGCGTGCTTATACGGGCGAATTTCTAGCGGTCCAGCAGGGCTTGAGCCGGGGCCTTGCATCTGGAGCTGTTTGAGCAACCGGCAACCGCTCCCGAGTTTTTCAGCACCCGGCTAGACTTCCAGCCGCGGTTCGCAGCGGCTCGAACGCTCCAGCGCCACGGCGTCGTCCGCCAAGGTCAGCGCGTAGGTGGGGCCGCGAGGAGCGGGACGGCGTTCCAGGGTGAGCGTGGTGTAGCCGTCGTCCCACATCTCCACGTCCCCGCCCGGCGTCGGCAGGTGAAAGCCGGTCCCGTATTTGCGCGTGGCCGTCTCCACGAACGAGGTCCACGACATCCGCGCCGAAAATTCCGCCGAATAGACGGCTTCGAGGCGCGACAGCCGTTCATCCGTGAACGTGACGGTAACGCCCTGCACGTCGGCCCCGTCCCCCCGGACTCCGAAGGTGCGTTCGTCCTCCCGATGCGCGATTTCTTCGGCGGGGGTGGTCGATAAAAAGACCTCGAGGGGCATCCCGAGTGTGAACGAAAAGAACGCCCGGTAGATGCCGGCCGCCTGCGCGGCCGACAGGGGCAGGATGAGGCACAGCGCCAGGCAGAGCATGACCAGCCGGCCGCGTGGGACGCTCGCATGCATGCCCTACTGTAGAGCAACCGCCAGGCGGCTGCAAGCTGCGGGTGGACCGCTTGTGCCCGGCTTCACCCCTTCCATACAATGGGGGTAAGAGAAGGTGACGACGCCGGGACACGGCCGTCAGGGTCAGGGACGCGCAAGACCAATCAGGGAGGACATCCATGAGATATCTTTTGGTGGCGATCATGATGGGACTGGCGGCGGGGGCGCCGACGATGGCCGGGGCGATCGACTCGGATGCCCAGGGGAATCGCACCATTTCCGGGGTGGTGACGGACATCGCCTCGGGATCGGTCTTCGTCAAGACCGAGGAGGGCACGACGCGGAATTTCGGCACGGCGCAAGTGGCGCAGGAACAGCTCCAAGGACTGAAAGTGGGCGACCAGGTGACCCTCGACGTGGACGAAGGCAATCAAGTGCGCGATATCGATTCGGCACACGCGTCGGGAACGGAGGGCCGTCATCTGGTCAGCGGAACCATCGTGGGCCTCGATCTAGTCAACAAAATGGTGACGCTCGCGACCCAGGAGGGGCAACGGGTGTCCTATCATTGGAAGGACGCCGCCGCGAAGATCACGAGCAAAGATATCGGAGATCAGGTCACCCTTCGGATCGACGAGGAAAACAACCTGGCGATGGACGTGGTGAACTGACCGGCGCCGCCGAGAACACGTCGCGAAAAGTCATCGGGGACCCGCCGCCTCTCGTTCGTGCGGAGACGGAATAGCGCTTGACAGTGCGCGGTTCTTTCCAGTAGGTTAGAGGACCCTCCCGGGCCCGCCACACAGTATTCCCCGAGAAGGACTTTCCGCGCACATGACGAACGAACCGCCCCGGCAACCATCCCATTCTTCCCCGCAATCGGCCGGTGAGGCCGGGTATCCGGCCGGCCTTCCCGGTCCGATCGGCCTCTACGATCCCGCCAATGAACGGGACAGTTGCGGGATGGGCTTCGTCGTCAATATCCAGGGCCATCGGTCGCACGACATCATTGCGAAGGGCCTGCAAGTCCTGAACAATTTGGAGCACCGCGGCGCCCAAGGCTGCGATCCGTGTACCGGCGACGGCGCGGGCATTCTGCTCCAGATTCCCCACCAGTTCCTGGCGCGCGTGGCGCCCCAATCGGGTATCGCCCTGCCTCGCGCCCACGAATACGGCGTGGGCATGGTGTTCTTGCCGTCCGAACCGGCGAGCCGGCGGCTCTGCGAGCAACTCGCCGAGAAAGTGGTGGCCGAAGAAGGCCAACGGCTGCTGGGATGGCGCGACGTCCCCGTCAAGGCCGATCAGGCCGGCGAGCAGGCACAGCGATCCATGCCGGCGATCCGCCAACTCTATCTCGCGAGAGACATCCTCAGCGAGCCCGACTTCGAGCGCAAACTGTACGTCATTCGCAAACGCATCGAACAGGCGGTGCGGGAGTCGGCCATCCCGGAACGCGCGAGTTTCTATCTCGCCAGTCTGTCCTGTCGAACCATCGTCTATAAGGGCCTCTTGTTGCCCCGCCAGCTTGCGCCGTTCTTCCCCGACTTGGCGGATGCGAGCGTGGTGAGCGCGCTCGCCCTCGTGCACTCGCGATTTTCGACCAATACCTTCCCGACCTGGAGCCTCGCGCATCCGTACCGGTACGTGTGCCACAACGGCGAGATCAACACGCTCAAGGGCAACGTCAATTGGATGCGCGCGCGGCAAGGCCGCCTGCAATCCCATTTATTCGGCCAGGATCTTCGCAAGCTCTTCCCCATCATCCATGAGCAGCAGAGCGATTCGGCGTGTTTCGACAACGCGCTGGAATTTCTCGTGATGGGCGGCCGCTCGCTGCCGCACGCCATGATGATGTTGATTCCCGAGGCCTGGGTGGGCAATCCCCATATGGATCTGGAGCGCCGCGGATTCTATGAGTATCACGCCGCGATGATGGAGCCGTGGGACGGGCCGGCCGCCATGGCGTTCACCGACGGCACGCTGATCGGCGCCACGCTCGATCGCAACGGTCTGCGACCCGCGCGGTATCTGGTGACGCACGACGGGCTGGCGGTGATGGCCTCCGAGGCCGGCGTGCTCCCCTTTGCGCCGCACGAGATCCTGACCAAAGGCCGCTTGCAGCCGGGCAAGATGTTCCTGGTGGATACCGCACAAGGGCGGATCATCGACGACGAGGAGATCAAGGCCGATATCGCCGGACGCAAGCCGTATCGCCAATGGGTGGCCACCCATCGCATCTCGCTCGACGAGCTGCCCGAGCCGATGAACGTGCCCCAGCCCGATCACGCGACCCTGCGGCAGCGCCAGCAGGCGTTCGGCTACACGATCGAAGAACTCAAGATGGTCATGACCCCGATGGTGGTCAACGGCGAGGAAGCCGTGGGGTCGATGGGCACCGACACGCCCCTGGCCGTACTGTCGGAGCACCCGCAACTACTCTTTAAATACTTCAAGCAACTGTTCGCGCAAGTCACCAATCCGCCGATCGACCCGATCCGCGAGCAATTGGTGATGTCGCTGGTCACCAACATCGGCCCGAAACCGAATCTCTTGGGCGAAACGCCCGAGAGCTGCCGGCGGATCAAAGTGCAGCAGCCGATTCTGACCAATAGCGACCTGGAAAAAATCCGGACGATCGCCGATCCCAATTTCCGGAGCCGCACGCTGCCCTTGCTCTTCCGCGTGGCCGAGGGTCCCGACGGCCTGGCCGCCGCGATGGACGCGGTGTGCCGGCAGGCGGCCGAGGCCATCCGCGCGGGGGACAAGTTCATCATTTTGAGCGATCGCGGGGTCAACGCCGAGTGGGCGCCGATCCCCAGCATCCTGGGCATCTCGGCGGTCCACCACCACCTGATCCGCGAATCGCTGCGCGCCGAAGCGGGGCTGATCATCGAGACCGGCGAGCCGCGCGAGATTCACCACTTCGCCTGCCTGATCGGCTACGGCGCCGGCACGGTCAACCCCTATCTGGCCTTCGAAACGCTGGTCGACATATCGCGCGAGGGCTACCTCCCGGAAGGCATCGACGAGGCGACGGCCGAGTCCAAGTACATCAAGGCCATCAACAAGGGCCTGCTCAAGGTCTTCTCCAAGATGGGCATTTCCACCGTCCAGAGCTACTGCGGCGCCCAAATTTTCGAGGCCATCGGCCTCAACCGGACGGTCATCGATCGATACTTTACCGGCACCGCCTCGCGCATTCAGGGCATCGGCATCCGCGAGATCGCGGAAGAAGCGCTCCGGCGGCACGCCGAAGCCTACCGGCCCGCCGCGCTGCACCAGCTCGACTTCGGCGGCGAATACCATTATCGAATTCAGGGCGAACATCACAACTGGAATCCGGCGACCATCTCCACGCTCCAGCAGGCGGCGCGCGCCAACTCCTACGCCTCTTTTAAGGAATTCTCGGCGCTGGTGAACGACGAGAGCCGTGTGCGGTCGAATCTGCGCGGGTTGCTGGAATTTCGGACCGGCGCGCCGATTCCCCTCGACGAGGTGGAGCCCGCAGAGGACATCGTCAAACGCTTCACCACCGGCGCGATGTCGTTCGGCGCGATCAGCAAGGAAGCGCACGAAACGCTGGCGCTGGCGATGAACCGCATGGGCGCGAAGAGCAATACCGGCGAGGGCGGCGAGGATCCCGAGCGCTTCACCCCGCTGCCCAACGGCGATTCGAAGAACAGCGCGATCAAGCAGGTGGCCTCGGCCCGGTTCGGGGTCACGATCCACTACCTCGCCCACGCGCACGAGTTGCAGATCAAGATGGCCCAGGGCGCCAAACCCGGCGAGGGAGGCCAATTGCCCGGACACAAGGTGGACGAGACGATCGCCCGGCTGCGGTACGCCACGCCGGGGGTGCAACTCATCTCGCCGCCCCCGCACCACGATATCTACAGCATCGAAGATCTGGCGCAATTGATCTTCGATCTCAAGAACGCCAACCCCAAGGCCGCCGTCTCGGTCAAGCTGGTGGCCGAGGTGGGCGTGGGAACGGTCGCGGCCGGGGTTGCCAAGGCTCATGCCGATAAGATCCTGATCAGCGGCGATTCGGGCGGCACCGGCGCCTCGCCGCTGGCGTCGATCAAGTACGCCGGCATTCCGTGGGAGCTCGGCCTCGCCGAAACCCAGCAGACGCTGGTGATGAACAATCTCCGCGGCCGGGTGCGGATCGAGACCGACGGGCAGCTCAAGACCGGGCGCGACGTCGTCGTGGCCGCGCTGCTGGGGGCGGAGGAATTCGGCTTCTCCACCGCCCCGCTGATCGTCGAAGGCTGCATCATGATGCGCAAATGCCATCTCAACACCTGCCCGGTGGGCATCGCGACTCACGATCCGGTCTTGCGGGCCAAGTTCACGGGGCAGCCCGAACACGTCATCAATTACTTTTTCTTCGTGGCCCGGGAAGTGCGCGAGTTGATGGCCCAACTCGGATTCCGCACCGTCAATGAGATGGTCGGCCGGACGGACAAGCTGAAGGCGCACAAGGCGGTCGACCATTGGAAGGCGCGCGGCCTGGACCTCTCGGCGCTGCTGGTGCGACCCGAGGTCGAGCCGTCGGTGGCGATTCACTGCACCCAATCGCAAGACCATGGGATTGCCGGGGTGCTCGATCACACGCTGATCGAACGGGCGCGGCCGGCACTGGAGCATGGCCGGGCGGTGAAGATTCAACTACCGATTCGCAACATCAACCGCACCGTCGGCACGATGCTCTCCGGCGAGATCGCCTCCCGGTACGGATTGGAAGGGCTTCCGCCGGACACGATCCACGTCGAGTTCACCGGCACCGCGGGCCAATCGTTCGGGGCGTTTCTCGCCCGCGGGGTCACGCTCACGCTGGAAGGCGAGTCCAACGATTACCTGGGCAAGGGGCTTTCCGGCGGACGGATCATCGTGTACCCGCCCAAGGGTTCGACGTTCGTTCCCGAGGATACGATTTTGGTCGGCAATACCGTGCTGTACGGCGCCACCTCCGGGGAGGCCTTCTTCTACGGCCGGGCGGGGGAACGATTTGCGGTGCGGAACTCCGGCGCCCATGCCGTGATCGAAGGGGTCGGGGACCACGGCTGCGAGTACATGACCGGCGGCGTGGTGGTCGTGCTGGGCGCCACCGGACGCAACTTCGCCGGCGGCATGAGCGGCGGGACCGCCTTCGTGCTCAATGAGGACGGACACTTCGAGCAGCGCTGCAATATGGGGATGGTGGAGTTGGAGCCTTTGCGCGAGGAAGCGGACCTCACGGTCCTGCGCGACCTCATTCGACGCCACGCCGAGTACACCGGCAGCCGCAAGGCCCGAACCATCCTGGATCGCTGGGCCGCGACGCTGCCCCGCTTCGTCAAGGTCGTCCCGATCGAATACCGCAAGGTGATGGAAGCCCGCAAGACCGCCGCGGTGAAGCAATCGCAAAAGGGCTCGCCGGTCCATGGCTGACATCAAGGGCTTCATGAAGGTCAAACGCTCGGGCCCCTCGCGGCGGCCGGTCGAGCTGCGGGTCAAGGACTGGAACGAATTTTACGAGCCGGTGGCCGAGGACATCCTGAAGGCGCAGGGCTCCCGCTGCATGGACTGCGGCGTGCCCTTCTGCCAGGGCCATACCGGCTGCCCGGTCGAGAATCTCATTCCCGAGTGGAATGACTTGGTGCACCGCGGGCGCTGGAAAGACGCGCTAAAGGCTTTGCACACGACCAACAACTTTCCCGAATTCACCGGACGGCTCTGCCCCGCGCCGTGCGAGTCCGCCTGCGTGCTGGGCATCATCGACGATCCGGTCTCGATCCGCGTCATCGAGTGGAACATCATCGACAAGGGATTCGACGAGGGCTGGGTGACGCCGATCCTGCCCGTGGCGGAGACCGGCTTTCGCGTCGCGGTGGTGGGATCGGGGCCCGCCGGCCTCGCCGCCGCCCAGCAATTGCGCCGCGCGGGGCACGCGGTGACGGTCTTCGAGAAATCCGACCGCATCGGCGGCCTGCTGCGCTACGGCATCCCCGACTTCAAAATGGAGAAATGGGTCCTCGACCGTCGCCTCGATCAGATGACGGCCGAGGGCGTCGAGTTCAAGACCTCAGTGGACGTGGGCCGGGATCTGCCGGTCGACGAATTACGCCGACGATTCGACGCGGTCTGCCTGGCGGGCGGGGCGATGGCGCCGCGCGACCTGCCAATTCCCGGCCGTGAGCTCTCCGGGGTCCACCTCGCGATGGACTACCTCACCCAACAGAACAAGATCAACGCGGGCGATCCGCCGCCTCCCCCCGCCGAGCACCTCAGCGCCGCAGGCAAGCGCGTCGTGATCATCGGCGGGGGTGATACCGGATCGGACTGCTTGGGCACGGCCCATCGACAGGGCGCCAAAGACGTCTTCCAGTTCGAGCTGCTGCCCCAACCCCCGCCGCAGCGCGCCGAATCGACGCCCTGGCCCTCCTGGCCGATGCAGCTCCGCTCCTCCCACGCGCACGAAGAGGGCTGTAAGCGGGAATGGAGCGTCTCGACGACGAAGTTCACCGGCCGCAAGGGGCAAGTCGAGAAGCTCCACGCCGTCCGGGTGGAGTTTCAAAAAGACGACCAGGGCCGCTCGCGCATGGTCGAAATCCCCGACACCGCCTTCGAACTGGACGTGGATCTGGTCTTGCTCGCGATGGGCTTCACCGGCCCCGAGAAATCCCGCCTGCTGACCGACCTGGGCGTCGGCCTGGATGCGCGCGGCAACGTCGCGGTCGACGGGAACTACATGACGAACGTAGACGGCGTCTTTGCCGCCGGCGACATGAAGCGCGGCGCCTCGCTCATCGTCTGGGCGATCGCCGAAGGCCGCAAAGCCGCCGCCGGCATCGAGCAGTACCTCAAGACCAAAGCCCTAGCCGGGCGGTAAACCTCGATGAAACATCCCCCTTTTGACGCGACATACATCGATGCGGAATGATGGCGGGCAAGAACGATGGCGGTGGTCGTCTACGGTCGTGAAGGTTGTCCCCTGTGCGCAGACGCGAAACACTGGCTGGCCGGGCGCAAGATCGCGTTCACCTTCCGGGAGATTTTCCAGCAACCGCTGTCACGAGATGAACTCATAACCCTCGCGGCCAAGACTCCCACCGGGCTCCACGATCTCTACGCGTCGAAAGGCGCGCGTAAGGTGGGGCTGCCTGAGGACGGACGCGCATTGACATCCGATCAGATCGTCGGCCTTCAGATCGCCAACCCCGACCTGATTCGCTACCCCGTCTTTGAGCTTAACGACCGATTGCTCTTCGGTTTTCACCAGGCCACGCGCGACGCGCTGATGGCCCTTGCAGGAGAACACGAATGACCGACAAAGTGAAAAAATCCGACGAGGAATGGAAAACCCAACTCACCCCCGAGC
>JBDSOK010000229.1:0-2822 GCA_039914845.1 Nitrospiria bacterium
ACTTGGCAACCTCGTCCGCGGTAATCACAACGGGCGGATTCACCGTCTCATTGACCATCACACGCACGAGGTACGGCTTGCCTCCGGTGTCCACTCGCGCCTGAAACACGTCACATTGTTCGGTGCCGAGAGCTTCTACTCCGGTGCCTGAAGAACGCGTTCGACCAGTGACCGGGACAGTTTACTCCGTTCCAACTCTTCAAGACAATGTTTGGATAAATGAAAGATCATACCCTCAGCTCACGTTCTTCTTGCAATTAATCGGGGACAAATTTATTTTCCGGTTGCCGCGGTCGGCCTGGGCTTCGTGGCGCGGAGGTTGCTCGCACGGGTTCATCGCGGCGTATCCGATGCAGACGTCGGCTGACCGCCTGCGGGCTTCAGTGCCTGCAGAAATGCCGTCTGGCCAATTTGGAAGGCCGGCTCGCGCGCCGTCCCCGGGGGCAGGATGAGCACCGAGACGGCGCCGCGCTCCGGCGCGTACTCGGGGCAGGGATCGGCCCGGCACGGGCCCGCGTCAAGATCCCGATCCAGGATTTGGCGGGTCTCGTCGAGCCATAGGAGATCGGCCTGGACCTGAAGCGCTTTCGACCAGACGCGCGGGGGCGTACCGTCGTCGAAGACCAGCAGGAGGCCGTGCGGTGGGGAGAAGGAGGTGAGCGTGCCCAGCGCGAAGAGTCGGCGCTCGGGCGAATCGACGAGATGGACCGGGAGCAGCCCGGCCGATGTCTTGAGGCCCAGGGCGTCCATCCGGCGATTGGCGGGGCAGAATTGGAGCAAGAGAATCACGGCGGCGGCCGCCGCCGTGATGAGCCAGATCTTCTTGGTGTCGAGCCGGGCGATGGGCGGACCCGCGGTCGGTCGGGGTCGGCCTTAGCGCTCTTCGGTGAACGCCACCATGGCGATGTTGCGCGCGCGCTTGATCGCGGTGGTCAGCGCCCGCTGGTGCAGCGCGCAATTGCCGGAAATGCGGCGCGGCATGATCTTTCCGCGTTCCGTCAGGTAATTGCGGAGCATGGACACGTCTTTATAGCTGATCCCCACGACCTTATCGGTGCAGAACCGGCAGGCTTTGCGCCGACTGAAAAACTTCTTCTCGGGTGCGGGGGCAGCGGCGCCTCGCGCGTCTTTGGACGGCGGGCCTCCCGACGACGCGGAAAAAGATGAGGAAGACGATGTCGTTCTCATACGAACTCCTTACAGGGTGGGTTGAACGTCAAAACGGCACATCGTTATCGGCGAATTCTTCGGTCGGCGCGTCGGCCGGCTGGCCCTTCGCGGCCGACGACGGGCCTCCGCCCGCCTGATCGGGGCGTTTCGGCAGGAAGTTGATCGACTGGGCCACGACCTCGTGCTTGCTGCGCTTCTGGCCGTCGTCGGTTTCCCAACGGCGTTGCTGCAGGCGACCGTCGACGATCACTCCGTTGCCCTTGTTGAGATACTGCCCGCAGTTCTCGGCCTGCTTGCCGAAGACGACGATGTCCACGTAGCAGACCTCGTCCTTCAGCTCCTCGCCCTGCTTGTACCGCCGGTTGACCGCCAAGCTGAATGACGCGACGGCCGTGCCGCTGGGCGTGTAGCGAATCTCGGGATCTTTGGTGAGGTTGCCCATCAGAATGACTTTGTTGAAGCTTGCCATGGTCTACCCCGGGCTAGGAGCCTGTCGATGAGCGGCCATCTGCGGCGTTGTCAGTCGGCCTTGCGTGCTCACGTACGAACCAGTACGCTCCGCCGCGCAAGACCTCCTTCCACCTTGCATCTGGCCACTCCTGAACAGGCTCCGCATCGCATCAGATCAGACCTATCTCTGAAGAACGGTCAGGCGGATTCTGCGACCGCGACCGGCGGTTGGCTCGCGGCCTGACTGGCCGCGCGCTCCCGGGCCATTTCATCTTCGAGCAACTTCGGGTCGCATTTGATCGTCAAAAATTTGATGATCGAATCTTCCAGGCGATATTGGCGCTCCAACTCCGACACCAACGCCCCGGCCCCGCGGAATCGAAAGAACACGTATGCGCCCTTCTTTTCCTTGCGGACCTCGTAGGCCATTTTCTTCTTGCCCCAGTTCTCGACTTTGAGCAACTCGGCGCCGCCCTTCTCCAACACGCCTCGCATCTTGGCAATGACCTTGCCCATCTCATCGTCGGTCAGGGAGGTTTTGAGGATAAAAATCGTTTCGTAGACCGTCATAACCCACCGCTCCTTCTGGCTTAGAAGCCCTCGCAGGACACCGCGAGAGCAAGGACTGGTTTTTATAGCACAGGGCCGATTGAGAAAGCAAGCTGCTTCAATCACGACGGGACGGCAATTGAGCGCCTCTTCCGGAGGGGGTGAGATGCCGGGGGAGGACGGGATTGCGCCTTGTCGGGGCGGTTTGCGAACCGCCCTTCCAGGTCGTACGTGAGCACGCCACGCCGTCCGACAACGCCGCTTCAGCGTGACGGACGGAATGCGGCTTCCGGAGACGGCCGCTCCTGGACAGGCTCCTACCGTTCTTCGATGACCGTCAGTTGCGCACTCCCGATGACAAACGAATTACGCACGGTGCCCTTGATCGTGACCTTCTCTCCGACTTTGGGATAGGTGCGCGATGGGATGATCGGGATTGAAGCGGTGCCGTCCGAGAGCGTGAAGTAGCCGAACTGAAACGCGATCAGCGATTCGGTAACCTTGCCCTCGACCTTCACGTCCTTCCCCTGATATTGGCTGGGGGATGCGAGGATCTCCGAGACGGTGTGGGTCTTCTGAAATGGGGAGGTGTGGCCGCACCCTCCCGAGAGGGCGGCGGTCAGCACCACGACCACTCCGAATGCCATGGGCGC
>JBDSOK010000237.1:0-3553 GCA_039914845.1 Nitrospiria bacterium
TCAATCCCCTCGGTCCCCCGCCGGAAGTCAACGCCGTCCTGAGGGCGGCGTCCGCTCTCGTCTCCGCGTATCCCGATATCGAATGCCGGGCGCTGCGGCGCGGCCTGGCCCGCCTGCACGGTCTCTCGGCCGATTCCATGCTGATCGGCAATGGCTCGACTGAGTTCATCTTCCTGCTGCCCCGCGTGTTTGGCCCGCGGACGGTGCTGACCTTCCCGCCGACGTATCGCGATTATGCCGAAGCCGCCGAGGCGGCCGGTGCCGCCATCGCCAACGGGTACACGGCCGGGGCGCGCGGCGACCTCGCGTTCGTATGCAATCCAAACAATCCCACCGGAACGGCGTTTGATGCCGACGCCGTGCGCGCGCTCGCCGCGGCCCGGCTGTCTACCCTCTTCGTCGTGGACGAAGCCTATGTCGATTTGTCCGACGCGCCCGAGACGTTCTCGCTCCTCTCCGCGCCGTTGCCCGACAACGTGATCGTCCTGCGGTCGTTCACCAAGACCTACGCTATCCCGGGATTGCGCCTGGGCTACGCGGTGGGCGCGCCGGCGCTCATGGCGCGGATCGAGCGATTCAAGGAACCGTGGGCGGTCAACGCGCTCGCGCTGGCGGTGGGGCAGACGCTCCTCGACTGCGGCGGGCACGCGCGCGCGGGCGCGGAGCTGATCGGCCGCGAGCGCGTGCGGCTGATCGAGCGGCTCGGCACACTCACGGGATTCCATCCGGCGGCATCGCGCGCCAATTTCGTCCTGGTCCGGCTGCCCGACGGTCTGCACGCCGACGCCCTCCGCGACCGTCTGATCGAGGATCGCATCCTGATTCGCAGTTGCGCCGATTTCGACGGCCTCGGCCCCTCGTACATTCGAGTCGCCGTTCGCACCGAAGCTGAGAATCGACGGCTGGTCGAGGCGCTCGCGGCGGCCGTCAAGTGCCTGCCGGAGCCGTCAGGCCAAAGCCCGTTCAGGGATGGCCAGATGCAAGGCGGAGCAGGGCTTTGCGCCCGGAGCGTACTGGGTCGTACGTGAGGACGCAAAGCCCTGTGACAACGCAGCAGATGGCCGTTCATGGACGGGCTTTGACGGTGCGCGTGCCGGGTAGTTGCGGCGAACTGGTGCAGGGGATTGTGGATGGTGTGCGGCTTCACGTGTCGTGTCCGGTCGATCGCTACGCGCGGGCCACATGGCGATCGGGGGCGAGTCGTGTGCAGGGGGAGAAGGTTCGGCGTGCGCTTGCCGCGGCCGGCGCGTCGCGGGAATTTGGGGCGGGCCTGACGATGAGGTCGGACCTTCCCCGCGGAATCGGGATGGCGAGCAGCACGGCCGACATCGGCGCGGCGGTCGGGCTCTGGCTGGCGATGGGGCGCGGCGCGCCGGACCCGGGCGCGGTCGCGCGCGCGGCGCTGGCGGTGGAGCCGACCGACGGCGTGCTCTTCGACGGCGTCGTGCTCTTCGACCATCGCCGCGGGACCGTGCTGGAGCGTTGGGGATCGCCGCCGCCCATCGAGGTGGTGGCGGTCGAAGCGGGCGGGCCGGTGGACACGCTGGCGTTCAATGAGCGGGACACGGCCGCCGTGTCCCGCGAGCAGGCGGGTTCGATCCTGCAGGCATTCGATCTGGTGCGCCGCGGCCTGGCGCAGGGCGACGCCGCATCCATCGGCCGGGGCGCGACGATCAGCGCGTTGTGTCATCAAAACATTCTGCCCAAGCCCGCGCTCGAACCGTTGCTGCGACTCGCGCTGGAAGAGGGCGGATACGGGGTGAACGTGGCGCACAGCGGATCGCTCATCGGTCTCCTGCTCCCGCCCGGCGGTTATGACCGCGAGCGGGTGGCCCGGCGCATCGCCGAGCTGGCGCCGTCTCGCGCGCCGGTCCGCCGTCTGCGTCTGGTGGGCGGGGGCATCGACGTGGGGAACACGTGAGCGCGGCCGTCGGACGCACCGTGCTGGTCCTGGGCGGCACGCGCAGCGGCAAGAGTCGGGTCGCGTTGGAGTTGGCCCGCGCGACGCCGGGCCGGCGCGCCTTCGTCGCCACCTGTCGCGTCCCATTGGGCGACGCGGAGATGGCGGCGCGGGTGTCGGCGCACCGCGAGCGGCGGGACGCCTCGTGGAAGACGATCGAAGAGCCGCTGGATCTGGGCGAGTGCGTGGACGCGCTCGCCAGTGAGTACGACGTGATCGTGGCGGATTGCCTCACGCTGTGGCTCTCCAATCTGATCGAGTGCGAAGAAGGCGACGCCGGGATCGCCCGCCGCCTCGACCGGCTGACGGCGTCGATCGCCGCGTCGCGCGCGCGCGTCATCGTTGTCAGCAACGAAGTCGGGATGGGCATCGTCCCCCCCACCCACCTGGGGAGGCTCTTCCGGGATTGGCAGGGGCTCGTCAATCAGGCCGTGGCCGAGGCGGTCAACGACGTCTATCTCGTCACCGCGGGGCTGGCGCGGCGGCTCAAACCGATCGGAGTGTCATGACCTCACGCATCGTCACCGAGAACGTCGCGTCCGATCCCACGGTGGCGGACGCGTTGCAGGCGCGGTTGGATCGGCTGACCAAGCCGCCCGGCAGCCTGGGCCGGTTGGAGGACTTGGCGCGCTGGTACGGCGCGGCGCGCGGGACCGCCGAGCCCGTGCTGCGGCGCAAGACCGTCGCGGTCTTCGCGGGCGATCACGGCGTGACGATCGAGGGCGTGAGCGCGTATCCGTCCGACGTGACCGCGCAGATGGTCTACAACTTCCTGCGCGGCGGCGCGGGCATCAACGTCCTGGCCCGGCACGTCGGCGCGGATGTCGTCGTGGTGGACGTGGGTGTGGCGCACGCGTTCCCGGAACTGGACGGCTTGCGCCGCCGCAAGGTCCGCCCCGGCACCGCCAATCTGGCGGTGGGGCCCGCCATGACGCGCGAGGAGGCCGCGGCCGCGGTGAGCGTGGGGGTGGAATTGGCCGAAGAGCTGGCGGCCTCTGGCGTGGACGTGATCGGCGTGGGCGAGATGGGGATCGGCAACACCACGCCCAGCAGCGCGATCACCGCGGTGATGACCGGGGCGGCGCCGCGCGAGGTGACCGGCCGCGGCACCGGGATCGACGAGGCGGTCTGGGCCCGCAAGGTCTCGGTGATCGAACGCGCGATCGCCGTCAACCGGCCCGACGCGAGTGATCCCCTGGACGTCTTGACGAAGCTCGGCGGCCTGGAGATCGCGGCGCTGGTCGGGGTGATGGTCGGCGCGGTCGGGCGGCGCGTGCCGGTGGTGCTCGACGGCTTCATTTCGGGGGCCGCGGCGCTCATCGCCTCGGGTCTCGAACCCGCGCTGACCGGCTCGCTCTTGGCGTCGCACCAATCCGTGGAACCGGGGCATCGCCTGGCGCTGGATCGATTGGGCCTCGTACCGGTCTTAAATCTCGGTCTGCGCCTGGGGGAGGGCACCGGCGCGGCGCTGGCCATCGGCTTGTTGGATGCGGCGGTGAAGGTCCTCAACGAGATGGCGACGTTCGGCGAGGCCGGCGTATCGGAGCGGGTCGCCCGTCCATGAGCAGCCATCTCGGGAAGCAGCATTCGTCC
>JBDSOK010000258.1:0-5959 GCA_039914845.1 Nitrospiria bacterium
CCGGCAATGTCCGCGAGCTCGAACATCGCATCAAGCGGGCCGTCATCATGGCCGACCGCAAAGTGCTCTCGACGCAGGATCTGGAATTGGAGGACCCGGCCGGCGACACCCCGACGCGCCCGCTCCGGGATGTGCGGGATGAAGCCGAACGGGGGCACATCCTGGCGGTCCTCAAACGTTGCGGCGGCAATATCAGCCAGGCCGCAACCGTATTGGCCGTCAGCCGACCCACGCTCCATGAGCTGATCAAGAAGTATCAGATTCAGCGGGGAGAGGAGTGAGCGGCGCCTCCTCTCGAACCGCCGGTACGATCCCCCGACGGAACGCGTATCGATTTGTAATTTGAATTTCGATTCCCGTCCGATTCGTCCTCGTTCCTCCCTCTTGTTTCCCCGTCCCCTATTGAAATTCCTCCGTTACGCAGTGGGCATGCCCCTTGCTCAAGGCTTCCGGCATGGCTCACACACGATCACCCCGCATACGTGGCCTCAGTGCCCCGGCATGGCTGCTGTGTCTCTCGCTCCTCTATACTCATCAGGTATCGGCGGCGGACGCCATCCTGTCTTGGGATCCCAACCCCGAGACCGACCTCGGGGGATACAAGGTGTATTACGGGACCGCCTCCGGCGCGTACGGGGCGCCGCTCACCGTCGGGAATACCACGACGTCGACCGTCGGCGGTCTGGGCCCCGGCACCTATTATTTTTCGGTCACGGCCTACAACACATCCGGGAACGAGAGCGGATTTTCCAATGAGGTCAGCAAGACCATCGCGGACACGTCATCCGATACGACTCCTCCCCGGATCACCGGGGTCACGGTCGCCGACCTCACGACGACGTCGGTCCTGATCACCTGGAACACCGATGAAGCGGCGACCTCGCAGGTCGAGTACGGTCTCACGTCGGCCTATGGGTCGTCGACGGCCGTGAGTTTGACGCCGATCCTGAGCCACAGCCAAACGGTGGTGGGCCTGTGGCCGGACACCGTCTATTTTTATCGGGTGCGAAGCATGGACGGCGCGGGGAATACGGGGGTCTCCGATGCCGCCTTCACGACCGCCGGTGCGGCCGATACCACCCCGCCGGGGGATGTGATCGGCTTGACCGCCAAGCCCCACAACCGCATGGTCGCCTTGTCATGGACCAATCCCGCCGACCTGGATTTTGCGGGCGTGGTCGTTCGATATCGGACCGACGGGACCTATCCCGTTACCGAAACCGACGGCTCCCCGGTGGGCGACTTTCCCGGTTTGCCGAATGCCGTCGTGAAGACCAACCACACCGGCCTGCAAAATAAGGTGACGTACTACTACTCGGTCTTTACGTACGATACCACCGGCAATTACTCGAGAACGTCGCACTCGTTCGCCACGCCCGACGAGGGATTGGATGGAGCCGTCGATGCCCCGAGCGGTGGGGGCGGGTGCGGAATGATCCGTCCCCATGACGGCAACCGTCCGGGACCTGGGCAGGCCGCCGACATGGTGGCCCTTCTGGGGCTCCTCTTGCTTCGCCTGGCCAAGCGGCTCGTGGATCGCGTCCGGCTTGCGCGTCCGGCGTCGGCCATGGAGACATCGGCGGCCTAAAAACAGCGGGAAAAGAGCGGCCGCGGTCGCGGCCGTTGGTGATGATGTTAGCCCGGTTCGGCGGCGATCTTCTTCATGACCTCGGCGACTTTGGCTTCGTCGAAGGGTTTGAGCAGGTAATGTTTGGCTCCCGCCTTGGCGCATTCCAACACGGACTCTTTATCGGACATCGACGACACCATCACCACGGTGGCATGGGGGTCGAACGATTTGAGGAGTTTGAGGCCTTGGACGCCTCCCATCTGCGGCATGACGATATCGAGGGTGACCAGGTCGGGCTTCAGATCGCGATATTTGGCCAACGCGTCGACGGCATTTTCGGCGGTGCCAACGACCGAATGTCCCAACTTTTCCAGGATCGTTTTGAGGGAATTGCGCATGAAGCTTGAATCATCGACGATCAATATACGTGTGAATGCCATAGCACGCTCTCCCGACTCCAATCAGCGACCACAGCATACCATAGGACCGGCGCCCCCACGATGCGAACGACGGCCTCACGGAAACGTCGGACGGGAAGACAGTGCGCGGAGATTGGTCAGGCTCTCGGGGTGAGAGGGATTGATCGCCAACGCCTGGCGATAGCGACGTTCAGCCTCGAGAGGTTCCCCGGTCTGTTGGGCGAGGAGCCCCAGGTTGTAGAGCGCGGGCACGTAATCGGGCGCCGTTTCCAGCGCTCGACGATAGCAGTCCCCCGCCAAGGCGTAGTCGCCGCGGCGATGCGCGCTCACGCCCCGGCCCACCAGCGCGGGCGGATACGCGGGGCGGAGGATCAACGCGGCGTCGAACGCGCGGTCGGCCTCGTCCCAATGCCCCGATGCGGCGAGCGCGAGCCCGGCGTGGGCCTGCGAGCGATACGACGCGGGCGACACCCGGCGCGCGTCGTCCCATAATCGCACCGGATCATCCCAGACCCGCCCCCGTTCGACCACCTGCCATGCACCGAGCACGGCGGCGAGGAGGGCGGCACTCCAGACCATCGCTCGCCATCCCGCGCCCGCATCGGCCGCGCGCACCAATCCGATCGCCGCGAGAGCCGCCAATCCCACATCGGGTCCATACGCGCGATGTTCCTGAAACGGGACGTTGAGCGGCCAGAGCAGCGTGGGCAGCGACGCGATGATCACCCACATCGCGAAGAATCCCGCGGGCCGTGACGAGGCGGACGGCGCGCGCAGGTTCAGCAGCCCGAACACCAAAAGCGCCAGCGCGAGGAGGCCGTAAGCGATCGCGGCGGGGGCGGGCCATCCCGGGAGCAGATGGTCCACGCTCAAGGGACTCGGCCACAGAAAGAGCCTCGCCCCGAGGCCGATCGCGGGCCATTGGTCCGCCGCGACGCCGAGGGATCGGGCGATGCCCGACAGGGACAGGAGCGAAGCACGGGGCCAAAGACCGATCCATGCCGCATAGCCGATCAGCGCGGCGGCCAGGCCCAGGTAGGGCCCCCAGCGCGATCGGCGGGAGAGCGGACGGCCCGCGGCCCGCAGGCCGTCCGCCGCCAGGCAGAGGATCGGCAGCGCGACCGCCGTCTCCTTGGAGAGCAGCGCCAGCAGCGTCCAGACCGCGAACCCGACCCAGGTTCCTCCTGCGGGCCGTTGCCGTTCCTGACGGGCCCTGGCGCGGAGAAACGAAGACAGCGCCGCAAGCGAGCACACCGTCGCGAGCAGCCCCGCCCGGGCCGAGGCATAGAGCACGGCCTCGCTCAGCGCCGGGTGGATCGCGAAGAGCGCGCCGCTCGCGAGCCCGACGCGGGCGTCGGCGGTGATCGCCGTCACCAGTCGAACGATCAACCACACGGCCAAGAGATGCAGGAGCAGATTCCCGGCGTGGAAGGCGCGCGGACTCAGCCCCGCGAGTTGCAGCGTGGCCCAATAGCTCAGATACGTGAGCGGCCGATAATGCCCCCCCGCGATCTCGGCACTGGACAACGACGTCCCGGTCAGCGCCGCCCGCCACGCGCCCGGCTGCCGAAGCGCCGCCTGATCGACGATCGTGTGGCCGTCATCATATTGAAACGGATGATCGAGTGCCGGGAGGTACAGGAGCGCCGCCACCACCAAAATCCCCCCCACCCATCTCGGTGTCAGACTTGCGTTCATTGCGTTGTTGGCCGGCGGCCGAGCCCTCACGTCGCCTGCGGCGGGTCGTCGGTTCCGCGACGCAGCGCCCGTGTGACCGAGGAGGGATGACAGGACAGGAATCGCGCGACGGCCGATGGGGAATGCCCCTCGTCCTCGACGGCTTGCACGACGAAGCGCTCCCGCGCGCCCACCAGCGACGTCCGCTTGTCGCCGCGTCGGACTGCCTGGGGAGACACGCCGCGGTCGGCCGCGACCTCCGCAAGCAGCGCGTCCAGCGAACGCAGGGCGCGTGGTTTCGTCTCGCTCGCAGGTCGGCGGCGCAACGCGTCGGCAAAGTCCGCCGATCCGAGAAAGGGGCGGTCTTCTCCGGGATGCCACTCGGGACGGTATCCGTCGGAGACGCCGTCGCGCACGAAGCGTTCATACGCGCGCGGGGATTCAAACATGCCGGTGAGGGGGCCGGGGTCGATCAGCCGCCGCGTGGTGCGCCCCAGATACTCCCCGTGTCCGGTCCACGGCCAGTCGCTCGGCCGCTCGGCGAGCTGCGCCCGTACCGGGTTCAAATGGATGTAGCGCACCAATTCCAACACGTACTGATCCCGCTCGCAGACGATCGCCCGATACCGTCCCTGAAACACATGGCCCTGGCGCTGACACCGGCGATTGAAATAGCGGCTGTATCGGGTCAGCATCGACTGCATGATCCGGGCGGTGGGGATGGCGCGAACCTCCATCAGCAGATGGAGATGATTCGGCATCAGGGCGTACGCATAGAGGAGGAACGGGTACCGCGCCTTCGTCGCGTCCAGTCCTTTGACGAAGTAGTCGTAATCGGCGTGTTGAGTGAAGATGGCCTGCCGATTATTCCCCCGCGCGATCACATGGTAGAGGAGACCTGCGGCGTGGACGCGGGGATGTCGCGGCATGGGCCGCATCTTATCCCCGACGGCGGACAGGTGCAAGCGGGAGGACTGGGATGAGCGTTCCCCATGTGAAATATGACAAGGCAGCAAACGCAAGTCTGACACAGAAATGGGGGGCGAGACGATGCATTGAACGCAAGTCTGACACCGGGGTAGGGGTGGGGAAAGGGAAATGGATTGTCCTTTTTGGCGAGAGATTTCCTTTTGTGGTTGGGGAGGTCGGCGCGGGGACGAGTTTGAATGGAGGATAAGTTGTTGAAGTTTCAGTTTGTTTGTCTATAGCTGGTCTTTGATGAGCCGTTGGATTGATATTTGCACAGGTTGAGCTCGCGATTTAAACGTTCATCTACACCGAGCAGTCGTCGGTGTCCATCAGAAGGATCGCGGTTTCGCGGTCCGCAGAAAGAAGCCAATGTTCGAACAGGGCCGCACTTCCCTGCCCGATAAGGTCGCGACCGACACCCGCTTTGCGCGTGCCGGTCTTTTTGTTCCCCACACCCCGCACAAGCTCCTTCGCCTGGCCCATCTATTCAATCAATGACATTGATACACGGAGGAACCATGAACCGGACCTCGGGGATCACAGTGTTGGCGATCGGGCTGTTCGCGGCGGTCTGGGGTCTCCATCTCGCGCCGGCATTTGCCGCCGGGGAGTCGGTGGCCTCCGATCAGCCCGAGTACATGATGGGCGACACGGCCTATCTCTTCGGCAACGGTTTTGCGGCCGGCTCCTCTGTGGTTGTGGAGGTTCAGCGGCCCAACGGATCCATCGTGACCGGTAACGGGACCGAGACGTCCGGCAGCGATACCGTGACGGTCGCCGCCAACGGCAGTTTCACCTATGCCTACTGGTTGAGCGGCGCCCCGGCGGTGGTCTACGACGGCACCTTTACCGTCCGCGCCAAGGTCCCCTCCACCGGCACCGTGCTTGCCACCACGACCTTTCTGGATAATCCGCAATACGGCCTTCAGGGCTGCTCACGCGGGAAGGGTGACTGTACCGACAGTGAGAGTCCGTCCACCGGCTGGGCCGACGGGGCGACCCCGATCAACGGCTGGACGTCCGGGGCGCTCAAGGGCTGGTTCGAATTGGAGAACGTGCCCTACCGGCTGAGGATCACCCTGCCGGCGGCGACCGATGCCAAGACCTATTACATCATGAACGAGCACGACAATTACTCGGCCGGCGTGACCGGCATCGACGCGGGGTCGGACTTCTATGTGGGGGCCGGAGTCGGGGCGACGGGATATACGGAAGGTCAGAAGACGAAGAACTGCGTTTTCCAGGCGACCCGGACGGCCAGCAGCAATCCCACCACCTCGAGCCCCTGCATCGTGACCGGCCCGACCTATACCGGGGTCAACGA
>JBDSOK010000264.1:0-3248 GCA_039914845.1 Nitrospiria bacterium
GGCCGCCACGGCACCGTCTCGATACGCTCGCAATAGGATTGGAGTTCGGGAAGATGCCGCGTCACCTCGGCCGGGGAATCGGCGAGGCAGAGCAGCGTCATCCGATGGCGCGCAGCCAGGCGCTTGATGAGATGAAAGACCCGGATGCGCCCCCCCGCCTTGAGCGGCAGGGGAAACGACATCGAGACGATCAGGATCCGCATGAAGATAGCCGCGTCATCCCGCCCGAGCCGTAAACCGCCGCACGGCCGCCACGATCCGCCCGGCGGCCTTGCCGTCGCCGTAGGGCGAGACGCCGCGCGCCATCGCGCGATAGGCGGCTGGATCGTCCAGGAGAATCCCCGCCTCGCGCACGACCGCGGCTTCGTGCGGCCCTACCAGCTTCACCACACCCTCCGCCACCGCCTCGGGGCGCTCGGTCTCATCGCGCAACACCAGCACCGGCTTGGCCAGGGCCGGGGCCTCCTCCTGCACCCCGCCCGAGTCGGTGAGGATCAAATGGGCGCACCGCATCGCCGCGGTGAACGGCCCGTAATCCAGCGGTTCGCAGAGCACGATGCGCGGATGGCCGGCCAGCTCGCGTTGGGCGACGACGGAGATGTTGGGATTGGGGTGCACCGGATAGAGGATCTGAACGTCTTCGTGGCGGTCGGCAATCGCGCGCAGCGCCCGGCAGATTTCCAAAAACGGCGCGCCGAAATTCTCGCGACGGTGAGCGGTAACGAGGATCAGGCGCTTGGATGGATCAAGACCGTCGACGCCGATCGGCATCTCGCGCGCCGCGGTCATCAATAACGCGTCGATCACCGTGTTGCCGGTCACGAGAATCGTGCGATCGGCAATGCCCTCGCGCAGGAGGTTCTGCCTCGAGCCTTCGGTGGGCGCGAAGTGCAGCGAGGTCAGGCGGCTCGCCACGACCCGATTCATCTCTTCCGGGAACGGAGACGCCAAATCGCCGGTGCGTAAGCCCGCCTCCACGTGACAGAACGGCACCCGCCGATAAAAACACGCCAGCGCGGCCACCATCACGGTGGTGGTATCGCCCTGGGCCAGCACCACGTCGGGCCGCTCGCGCCCGAGCATTTCATCGAGCCCGGTCATGAGCCGCGCGGTCAACTCCGGCAAGGTCTGGTCGGGCCGCATCAGATTCAGATCGAGATCGGGCCGGATGCCGAAGAGCGTCAGGACCTGATCGAGCATCTCACGGTGCTGCGCGGTCGCGAGCACGCGCGTCTCGGCCCACGGCTCGCGCCGGAACGCGAGGATGACCGGCGCCATCTTGATGGCTTCCGGTCGCGTGCCGACGATACAGAGCATGCGGGTGGTCATGGCGGACAACGCCGACTGAAAGCCTCACGCGGCATACGGGTCTTCACGATGGTGAGAGGATCACGACGGCCGTCGACGACGTTCACCTGCCCGGCTTTCTCCGATATTTCACCCCCGACAATCCTTCAAAATCGGCATCCTGGGTCCACACCACGGCGTTGTGGAAGCGGGCGGTGGCCAGAATCACGCTGTCGGCCAGCGGGAGTCGCGTGGCCACGCCGGTTTTCGCAGCCGCCACGGCGGTCGCCCGATCGAGATCGACAACCTGTCCCTGTTGCATGGTCCCCACGGCCCGCATCGCCGCGTCCTCATCCCGCTGCCGGAGGACCCGCTTGAACACCTCGAGGAGGCAGATCGTCGGAACCAGGAGATTCGGGGTGTCTTCGATCGGCGGCGCGAAAAATCCGGCGTTGGGGCCCTCGGCAAAGTATTCGAGCCAACCGCTCGAATCGACCAGATTCATACGCGGTCCTTCTCGCGCGCGACCGACGTATCGATTCCCTTGAGAAAGCCGCGCATCTCCTTCGTCTTCTTGATCGGAATGAACTCGATGCGGTCCTCGTACTGGAAAATCTGGACCTTCGCTCCGGGCCGGAGGCCCAGCGATTCACGGATGGATTTGGGAATGACAATCTGGTACTTGGGGGAAACGGTCACGACGGCCATAGGCGGTCTCCGATCGATAGGGTACTCGTATGATGATACGCCAATCGATCGAGTGAGGCAATTGCCTTTGATGTGCGCCCGGATCACACGAACCCGCCTAGCGTTGGCGCTATCGGTACGCCTCGCCCCGATGGTCCGCGGCCGTCATGGCGACGACCCGATCGGCCTCATCCACTTCGTAAAAGAAACGCCACGCCCCAATGCGATATCTCCACGTCGGGGGTTCCCAGTGTTTGAGGCGCTTGATGTTCGGACCGAAGCGGGGCTCTTCTCGAAGCCGGGGATAGACTTGACTGCTCAGCTTGTCGGCCAGCCGGCCCAGGCCGGAGCGGGAAAGGCGGGCAAGGTCCTGTTGGAAAGTCTCCGTCTCAAAAACGCGGTACCTAGCCAATCATGGTTCCCTTCCGCTTTCGGACCTCCCCCGACCCTTTTTTCAGCCGCGAGAGGAGCGGCGCGTTCCCCAGGATGTCGGCCATCTCGGAATCATCCGCAAAGTCCGCCTCCTGAATGCGCTCCTTGACCGCCGTGGTGATGAAGTTGGAGAGCGGCCGATTCTGGGCCTTCGCCCGCTTCGCAAATTCGCGATACGTCGCCTCATCAATCCGGATCGTGACCGTTTTCGCCATACCGCACCCCCTCACTCACGCGAAGACATTCGATACTAAAAGAATACAATGTATTCGTCAAGATGATCTCGCCCCCGTGTCAACAGGCGTCAGCCCGTCGCGGTGGAGATACGCAAGGAACGCAAGTCTGACACCGGTTCACGGCCCTTCACACGTAGATTTCATTCCGTGTTGACCGGACAGCGTATTCCAGGCACGCCTTGATGTCGGCGGATTTGAGATGCGGCTGGTCCTGCAGGATCTCAGCCGCGGTCGCTCCTGAGGCCAGGAGTTCCAGTATGAATTCAACCGAGAGACGGGTTCCTCGGATAATCGGTTTTCCCCCGAGGATTTTGGGGTCCGCCGTGATTCGCTTGAGGGGGCCTTTCGTATTCATGAGGCGTCTCCTTCCGGCCGCATTATGACCAGAGAGGAGCCATCACATCAATCTCCGGCTAAGCGGAGACGAGAGCAGGCAACCGTGCCGGTCAAGTCGGACCCAGGACCAGACCCAGAGCTTGCCCGGATAACCGCACCTGGAATATAATGTGGCGTCCGTTTCGGAGGATCCACCGTGCACACTCACCGAGAGCGGGAAGAAACGCTACTGGAAAAGATTATCGCCCTGCCACCGGACAAGGTCTCGGA
>JBDSOK010000011.1:0-5006 GCA_039914845.1 Nitrospiria bacterium
CCGGCAAGGCCTTCGGGCCCGACGACTACGTGCGGATCAAAGGCGCCGTCGCGCTTCCGCCCCCCGCCCAGCGGGTGCTCCGGTCCCTCGCGGTGACCCGCGATCGCTTGGCCAAACGCGCGAACCGGCCGGTGTTCAAGGTCATCTCCGCCGAGGATCTTCTGGCCATGGCGATCAACCAACCGACGACCGACGCCGGAATCGAGGCGTTATTCCCCACGCCGTCGGCGCCGGCCCGGCGCGAGCCCGGTCGGTGGCTGGAGGCCATTCGAACCGGCCTCGCCGACCCCGCCCCGCTCCCCCAGCGGGCCGGGGGACGGACGGAACCCTTCTCCGCCGCTCAAGACCGGCTGTTTCTTCGCCTGCGCGAGTGGCGGACGGCGCAGGCCCAACGGGAAGCGGTGGAACCGGCCATGGTATTTTCGACCGACCAGCTCAAAACCATCGTCCGCGGAATGCCGAAAACCCTGGACGACCTGGTCGCGCTTCCCGGCATTCGCCGCTGGCAAGCCGCCCGCTACGGCGAAACGGTCTTGGATTTGCTGCTCGGCCGCACGCCCGCTTGACTTCGGTCCCGCCGATACGATAGACAGCCCCCACGCTCCACCCTGGGGGATCATGGATTACACCCACCTTCAACATCTGGCCTTCTCGGCTGCGGTCTTCGCCGGCGCCGCCGGCGCCGCGCTGGCCGTTCGGCACCTCGTGCTCTCCGTGCTCCGCCGTTGGAGCGCCGCGACCGCCACCACGGTCGACGACAGGGTGCTACTCGTCATCCGCGGACCGTCGGTCTACTGGGCGTTGGCTCTCGGTCTGTACGTCGCCATCGGCACGTCCAGCCTGCCTGCCCGGGTCATTGCCGTCTCGTTCTCCGTCCTCCACGCCCTGCTGATCCTTTCATTTGCCCTGGTCACCGCCAACGCCGCGGTGCATCTCCTCCGCTACACCGCCCAGCGGAGCGATCTCCCGGTCGCCGGCCTCACCTACGTCGTGATCAAGGGGTTCATCATCGCCCTGGGCTTTCTGATCCTGCTCGGCACGCTCGGCGTCTCGATCACGCCGCTCCTGACCGCGCTGGGCGTCGGCGGCCTGGCGGTGGCGCTCGCGCTACAAGACACCCTCTCCAATCTCTTCGCCGGCATCCATATCCTGATGGAAAAATCGATCCGGGTCGGGCAGTTCATCCGCCTCGAAACCGGGGAGGAAGGCTATGTGACCGATATCGGGTGGCGAACCACCCGGCTGCGCCTCTTGCCCAACAACGTCGTCATCATCCCCAACAATAAATTGGTGCAGAACCGCATCATCAATTACGACCTGCCCGACAAGAGCATGGCCTTGCTCATTCCCATCAGCGTCGGCTACGGGGCCGACCTCGATCGCGTCCAGCGCATGCTCGTCGAAGAAGCGACCCGGGGATCGGCTGATATTCCCGGATTGCTGGCCCAACCGGCGCCGTTCGTGCGCTTCATTCCCGGATTCGGCCCGGCCGCGCTCGACCTGACGCTGATCTGCCAGGTCCGAGAATTCACGGATCAATTTCTTGTCCAGCACGAATTGCGGCTGCGCATTTTGACGCGCTTCCGCGCCGAAGGTATCGAGATCCCCTGCCCGCCCCGCACCCTCTACGTCCAAGGCAGTCAGCCCTCGATGCCGGCCCCCGGCACGGAGGGCGCGTGAAGATTTCGCTGCGGTTGATTCTGGCCCTCCTCATCGGCCTTTCTCTTCTGATCGGTCTCTTCACCTTCAGCCAGGCCCGCAAGGAGGAACTGCGGCTGACCGACGACCTGACCCGCCGGGCGCAGTTGCTGGCGGAAAGCCTTCAGGAGGCGGTCGCGCCCGCGCTGGTCGCCCAGCGGCGCACCGCGCTCACCCGGATGGTGACGAAGTTCGGCAATCGCGAACGCCTCGCCGGCATCGCGGTCTTCGATCCCGCGGGCGTCCTGGTCGCCGCGACGCCCAACCTGGACGCGCCGAACGAACTGGTCGCGGTCCCCGAGGGACTCGGCAAAGCGCGCGAATCCGTCACGCTCGTCGAACGCGAGGGACGCCTTCTTCACGCCTATACCATGCCCCTGGTGGAGGAAGAACAGACGGTGGGGCACCTGGCGCTGGTGCACGACGCGAGCTATATCCGCTTGCGCGTGCATCAAATCTGGAAGGACAGCGCGGGCCGGCTCGCGGTCTACGCGTTCGTGATCGCGATTACCACGCTGCTGATCGTGCGGTGGAGCGTCGAGGGGCCGATCGCCACGATGGCGGAATGGATGAAGCAGCTTCGCCTCGGCCACGTCGCCCCCCCGCCCGGCCCATCGTCCGAACGGCTCTTCAGCCCGCTCGCCTCGGAGGCGGCCCGCATGGTGAGCAGTCTCACCGCCGCCCGGGCTTCGGCCCGCGAGGAGGCGCGGCTCCGTCAGGCGTCCGAATCGCGCTGGACGGCGGAACGCCTGAAAGAATTCGTCCGCGGCAAACTCCAGGGGCGGTCGGTCTTCCTCGTGTCGAATCGGGAACCCTACATCCATACCCGCCGCGGGAAGACGATCGACTGCCTGGTTCCTGCGAGCGGCCTCGTCACCGCCCTCGAACCCATCATGCGGGCCTGCGACGGGTTATGGATCGCGCACGGCAGCGGCGACGCCGACGCGCTCACGGTGGACGAGAAGGATCACGTGCGGGTGCCGCCCGACGAGCCGGCCTACACGCTGCGCCGCGTCTGGCTCAGTAAGGAAGAGGAGGAGGGGTATTATTACGGGTTTTCCAATGAAGGACTGTGGCCGCTCTGCCACATCGCGCACACCCGGCCGCTCTTCCGCGCCACCGATTGGGCCTCGTATCAGGCGGCCAACGCGAAATTCGCCGCCGTGGTCCTGGACGAGCTGCGCGACGCGGTCGAGCCCCTGGTCTTGATCCAGGACTATCACTTCGCCCTGCTGCCGCGCCTCATCAAAGACGCGCGGCCCGACGCCCGCATCGGCCTGTTCTGGCACATTCCCTGGCCCAATCCGGAGGCGTTCGCCATCTGCCCCTGGCAGCGCGAGATCCTGCACGGCATGCTGGGCGCGGACCTCATCGGCTTTCACATTCAATTCCACTGCAATAACTTTCTTGAAACGGTGGATCGGGCGCTGGAATCCCGCATCGACCGCGAAAACTTCTCGGTCACCCGGGAACAGCACCGGACACACGTGAAACCGTTTCCGATCAGCGTGGCGCCCTGGAAAGAACCGGCGGCGGCCGTCGATCGCGAACTTATCCTCAAAGACGCCGGGCTGGGAAAGGTGCGGATCGGGGTGGGGGTGGATCGGATCGACTATACCAAGGGCCTGCTGGAACGGTTCTGGGGCCTCGAGCGCTTCTTCGACAAGTACCCGGCCTTCCGGGAACAGTTCGTGTTCGTGGAACTGGGCGCCCCGAGCCGCACGCACATTCCCAGTTATCACGACCTCATCAGCCGGATCGACGCCGAGGTGGAGCGCATCAATTGGCGCTTCCGCACCAAGACCTGGAGCCCGATCCTGTTCCTCAAACAACACCACACGCACGAACAGATCCTGAAATGGTATCGACTGGCCGAGGTCTGTCTCGTCACGTCGCTGCACGACGGGATGAATCTGGTGGCCAAAGAGTACGTCAGCGCCAAAACGGACGAGTCCGGCAGCCTCATTCTCAGCACGTTCACCGGCGCCTCGCGCGAATTGCACGACGCGCTGATCATCAATCCCTACGACACGGAGCGGCTCGCCGACGCGATCTATTACGCGCTTCGGATGCCGCCGGACGAACAGCGTCGCCGGATGGAGGCGATGCGCGGCCAGATCCGCGACTACAACGTCTACCGGTGGGCCGCGGACTTGATCGAGGATCTGGCGCAGGTCCGTGTCTCGACCCCGGAGCCGTTTCCGTCTTGACCCCGGCGGCGCGCGCACGCCGCGCCGAGCGTCGCGGCTACCCCCGGCTCATCTCCCCCGACGCGCTGGCCGACCGGCTGCCCGCGAGTCGCGTCGCGCTGTGCCTGGATTACGACGGCACCCTGGTTCCCATTGCGCCGCGACCTGAGTCGGCGACCTTCGATCCCGCCGGGCGCGACCTGCTGCGGCGGCTTGCCCGGCTGATGCCCGTCGCGCTGGTAAGCGGCCGCGCGCGCGCGACCTTGCGCGCCCTGATCGGTCTCCGCTCGCCGGTGTACGTGGGGAACCACGGATGGGAAATCGGCGGCCCCGGGATTCGCTTCGACCCGCCGCTCCCGCCCCGTTGGCGCGCCGATCTCGATCGGATGCTGAACGACGTCCGGGCGCTCTCAGTCGCCGGCGTGTTGATCGAGCACAAGGGGATCACCGCCAGCCTCCACTATCGCCTCGTGGCGGCGCCCCATCGACGGCGCTGGCTGCGGGCGGTCCGATCACGGCTCGCCCCGTGGGTCGCCGCGCGCCGCGTCGCCCTCGTCGATGGATACGCCGTAATCGAGCTGCGACCTCCCCGGGCCTGGAACAAGGGCACGGCGGTCCGATGGCTGCTTTCCAGGCCCGGGTGGCACGGACGGACCCCCGTGTATCTGGGGGATGACGCCACCGACGAAGACGCCTTCCAGGCGATCCGGTCACGCGGCATCGGCGTGTTGATCGGTTCGCGCCGGCTCACCGCGGCGCGGTTTCGCGTGTCGAATCCCGCGGCAGTGCGGCGCCTCTTGACCCGATGGCTGCCGCCCGCGACTTGCCCCGAACCGTCGCGCAACCGATAATAGCAAGAGAGCAGTCCATGGGGAGATCACGACATGCCGACCACCCGAGCCAGTGAACCGTTTCGATTCGTCACCCAAATCGTGCAGGTCGAATTGACCGGCCTGAAAGCCAAGAACGCCGACGAGTTGCTTGCACATTTACGGGTCGTCCCGCCGGCGGTGATTCACCAGCACACCCACCGCTTCGTGAGCGACCATCAATTCCTCTCGCCCGAACCGCCCAACGATTTTGCCTATTGGGTGACGGATATTTTGGGCGAGCGCCGCC
>JBDSOK010000048.1:0-6340 GCA_039914845.1 Nitrospiria bacterium
GTCGTGATGTTGCACGGCGACGGTCAGTATCCGCCCGAGCACCTGCCGCAACTCATCGCCGCATTCGCCGACGAGGGCGTCGACGCAGTGCTCGGGTCGCGCATGCTCAGACCGCGCGATGCACTGCGGGGAGGCATGCCCGTCTACAAGTGGATCGGCAACCGGCTGCTGACGGCGTTCGAGAACCGTATGCTGGGCGTCGCGTTGTCCGAATTTCACACCGGCTACCGCGGCTACCGCGTGAGCACGCTGGGGCGGATTCCGTTCAAATTCGGCAGCGACGACTTCCATTTCGATACCGAAATTCTCATTCAACTCCTCTCGGCGGGTTGCCGCATTGCGGAGGTGCCGATTCCCACCCATTATGGGGATGAGGTCTGCCACGTCAACGGCTTGCGGTATACGTGGGATTGCGTCAAGGCGGTCGTCAAGTATCGGTTGTTCAAGATGGGATTGTTTTTCAACCCGTTGCTGGATTTCAATCTCTTCGAGACCGAGAATTATTTTTACAAAAAAGCCTCCAATTCTCTGCATCAGCACGTCTTGAGCTATCCGTTCGCTTCCCGGCATGCCGTGCTTGACCTCGGCGCGGCCGCCGGCTACGTCAGCGCGGCGATGGTTGAGCGGGCCGGCGCGGTGGTGTCGGTCGACTTCACCGTGCCCCTGCACGCCGGGCGCGCGGAGGCGCGCGCTCTCGATCTGGATGGAGACTTCGATGTCGCGTTGGGTCCCGCTCGGTTCGATGTCGTGCTCGCGCTCGACGTCATCGAGCATCTGGAGGATCCGGAGGCGGCGGTGCAGAAGATCGCGCGGGTCATGAAGTCCGGGGGCACGGTTCTGGCGAGCACGGCCAATATCGCGTTCATGGTGATGCGGGTGATGCTCGCGCTGGGGGTGTTTAATTATGGGAAGCGCGGCATCCTCGACCGGACTCACAAGCGGCTCTTCACGGTGTACTCGTTTGCGCACCTGTTCCGAACGTACGGGTTCCGCGTGGAGTCGGTCCGGGGATTCGGCCCCCCGATACGCGACTTGGTGTCGGATCGCGGGTTGCTTGCGATGCTGGATACGCTGTCGGCGACGCTGGCCCGCTGGATGCCCCGCCTCTTTTCCTATAACTTTCTGATCGTGGCGACGCGGTTGCCCTCGTTGGAGGAAATGTATGAGGGAACCATCCTCCCGCCGCCGGTCTCGAAGCCGGACCATGGCTGAAGCCGGCGAATCGCGCGCCGCCCGACGACGCCGCGCCCGGGATGCGCGGCTGGTTTCGGATGAGTCCGGGCCGCTCTCCGGTTGGGCGCTGGCGGCCGGATGTACGGCGGTGGTCGCGCTGGCGATCAAACTCCTGATTGCCGGCCGCACCTATGGCACGAATGACGTGTTGTACTGGGAGTATTTCGTCGCAACGCTTCACCGCGCAGGAGGGCTCGGCCTCTATCATCAGGTCGGGATTTTCAATCACCCGCCGTTCATGATCCACGCGCTGGGGGCGTTGGACGCGCTGGCTTCGCTTTCGGGCGGGCCATTCCGTTTTTGGCTTCGCGTGCCCGCGATCTTCGCCGATCTGGGAAGCGTGGTCCTGGTCTGGAAGCTGCTTCAACCGTGGCGCCGTGCCGCCACGCACCCCGCGGCGCTCATGTTGCTGGCGGCGGCGCCTGCCTCGGTAATGATCTCGGGGTTTCACGGGAATACCGATCCGGTGATGGTGTTCTTCGTCCTCCTCTCGGTCTTTCTCTGGGAGCGCCGGCGTCAGCCCTGGGCCGCGGGCCTGGCGTTGGGCATGGCCATGAACATCAAGGTGGTTCCCGTCATCTTTCTGCCCGTGATCTGGTTCGCTATTGCCGATCGTCGTGCGCGGTTGGCCTATCTGGCGGCCGCCGGGGCGGCGGTTCTGGTCGGATCACTGCCCTATCTTTTGCAGGATCCGGTTTTTATCATCCGGCGGGTATTGGGGTACGGCAGCTTATACGGGCACTGGGGGCTCTCGCGCCTGACCGGGTTCTTGCCTCCCGCATGGCTCGTGCTCGATCAGGCCTATGCCCGCTTCGGAAAATACCTGGTGTTGGGCGTCATTGCCGTCGTGTGTGCCTGGATGAATCGCGGGCGGTATACGCCGCCGTTCTTTCTTCAGTACGGGATCGTCGCATTTCTCTTCCTGGCGTTGACGCCGGGGTTCGGCGTGCAATACCTTGCCTGGCTCGTGCCATGGGCCGTCGGAGCGGGATTCGCCTGGGCCGCACTGTACTATGCCGCGAGCGGGTTGTTTCTGTTTTTGGTGTACAACTTTTGGGCGCAATCCTTTCCCTGGTATCTCGCCAACTCCGACCGGGTCGGCGATTGGCGGGGGGCTGTCATCGGGTTCGAGTTGGCCTGCTGGGTTTCGGTGGTCGTCGTGCTCGCGTGCTTGTTGAAACGCGTTGCCCGTGCCCGCACCGGCGGGGAGGCGCCCGCTTGACACGGGCCGGAGCCCCCGCTAGGATGGGCCGCGCTCGCGTCCACCCCAGAGGGCGATCGTGAAAGCGCTGATTACCGCCGGCGGCAAAGGCACCCGTCTCCGCCCCATCACCAACACCCACAACAAGCATCTCATCCCGATTGCCAATAAGCCGATGATCGCCTACGCGCTCGAAGCGGTGGCGGAGGCGGGCGTGCGCGAGGTCGGGATCGTCATTAATCCCGATACCGGCGAGGAGATTCGGCAGGCGCTGGGCGGCGGGGAATCGTGGGGGGTCAAGATCACCTATGTGATGCAGGATGCGCCGCGCGGGTTGGCGCACGTGGTGCGGGTGGCGGAAGCGTTCCTCGGCGGCGAGCCGTTTATTTTCTACCTGGGCGACAATGTGATCGTCGGCGGGATCGCCCAATTTGTCGACGAATTCAGGCGGGCGGGCGATCAGTGCCGCCTCGTGCTGGCCCGCGTCCGCGACCCCGAACGCTTCGGGGTGCCGGAGCTGCGCGATGGCCGGATCGTCGGCGTGGAGGAGAAACCGCAACAGCCCAAGAGCGATTTCGCGGTGACCGGCATCTACCTCTATGACCGGCACATCTTCGAGGCGGTCAACGCCATTCAGCCCAGCGCCCGGGGCGAGCTGGAGATTTCCGACGCGCATCAGTACCTCATCGACCACGGGCACCAAGTGGGGTTCTCCGAAATCACCGGGTGGTGGAAGGACACCGGCAAGCCCGAGGATCTCTTGGAGGCGAATCGACTGGTCTTGGACAAGATCCGCGAGCAGCCGGAGGCCTTCCGCCCGGGACAGGTGGATGGCCAGTCCGACATCGCCGGTAAGGTGATCCTCGAGCCCGGCGCCATCGTGATCGGCAGCCAGATCAGGGGCCCGGCGATCATCGGCGCGCGGACTTTGATCGAGAATTCCTACATCGGTCCCTTCACCGCGATCGGGCCGGACTGTGTGATTCGCAACAGCGAGGTGGAGTACAGCATCGTCCTGGAGAAATGCCGGATCATCGACACCGATATCCGGATCGAGCGCAGTCTTCTTGGCCGCGAGGCCGAAATCGTGCGCTGCAAAACCAAGCCCATCACCCAGAAATTCATCGTCGGCGATCAGAGCCGGATCGAGTTGACGTGAAGCTCTTGGTGACGGGAGGCTGCGGATTCATCGGTAGTAATTTTGTCCGGCACGTCCTGCGGACGCATCCCGATGACTCGGTCGTCAATCTCGACAAGCTGACCTATGCCGGCAATCCCGCCAACGTCCGGGACGTGGAAGGGGATGCGCGGTATACGTTCGTCCACGGCGATATTTGCGATCCGGACACGGTGGACCGCGCCGCCAAGCACGTGGACGCGATCGTCAACTTTGCGGCGGAGACTCACGTCGATCGATCGCTGCTCGATCCCGGCGCCTTCATCAAGACCGACGTCGACGGCACCCGCGTCCTCCTGGAGGCCGCGCGGCGCTACGGCCACCGGCGATACATTCAGATCTCGACCGACGAGGTCTACGGCTCCACGTTGGGCGCGCCGTTCGTGGAAACGGATCTCCTGCACCCGAGCAGCCCGTATGCGGCGTCGAAGGCCGGCGGCGACCTGATGACGCTGGCGTATGGCGCGACCTACGGCGTGCCGGTGATCATCACGCGGGCGTCGAACAATTTCGGGCCATACCAATATCCCGAGAAGCTGATGCCGCTCTTCATCACCAACGCCATCGACGATCAGCCGCTGCCGCTCTACGGCGACGGGCTGAACGTCCGCGACTGGCTTGCGGTGGAGGATCACTGCGAGGCGGTGGACCTGGTCTTGCGTCGCGGGACAGTCGGAGAAATCTATAATGTGGGCGGCGGCAACGAGCGGAATAATCTCGAGATCACCGAATCGATCCTGCGGGCGCTCGGCAAGCCCAAGACGCTGATCAAGCCCGTCGCCGACCGGCCCGGTCACGATCGCCGCTACGCGCTGAATGCGGAGAAACTGGCCGCGCTCGGATTCACGCCCCGGCGTCGATTCGACGAAGCCCTTCAGGCCACCATCGCGTGGTATCGCGCCAACGAGGCCTGGTGGCGGCCGATCAAGTCGGGCGAGTTCAGAACGTACTATGAAACACAGTACCGAACGATCGGATAGCCCGGAGGGTGTCATTCTAGATGCGCATTTTCCTCACCGGCGCTTCCGGGCAACTCGGGCTGGCGCTTCGCCGGACGCTCGCGGCGCACGACCTCGTCGCGCCCTCCGAGACCGAGGCCGATATCAGCGATCCGGCGATCGTTTCGACGATCGCCGCCGCCCGGCCGGACCTGATCGTCCACACCGCGGCATACACCGACGTGGACGGGTCCGAGGCCGATCCCGACCGCGCGTTCGCGGTCAACGCCCGCGGCAGCCTCCACGTCGCGCAGGGCGCCGCCGCGGTCGGTGCCCGCCTGATCGCCATTTCGACCGATTACGTCTACGACGGATCCAAGCGGTCGCCCTACGTGGAAACCGATCCCACCTCGCCGCTCGGCGTGTACGGGGCGAGTAAGCTCGAGGGGGAGCGCGAGATGGTGAAGGTGCTGCCGGGTGTGACGATCCTCCGCACCGCGTGGTTGTATGGCGAGGGCAAAAATTTCGTCCGGACGATGCTCCGCCTGGCGGGCGAGCGCGACGAGTTGCGGGTGGTCGACGATCAAATCGGCTCGCCGACCTCCGCCGCCGACCTGGCCGGAGCCATCGTGGCGTTGGCGTCGCGGCCCGCCTCCGGCGTCTATCACGCGGTCAACGCCGGGTCGTGCTCGTGGTATGAGTTCTCGAAGGTGATCCTCCGGCTCGCCGGGCGGTCCACACGCGTGGTGCCGATTCCCTCCTCGGAATTGGCGCGTCCCGCCAAGCGGCCGGCCCACTCCGTGCTGGACTGCGGCAAGCTTGCGGCGCTCGGCATTCACTTGCGACCCTGGGAACAGGCGCTGGAGGAATATCTCGCTGGAGCGCGATGAGCGATGAGCTGACGGCAGTGTTCCTCGCATTGACCATCGGTCTCGCGCAGCCCGTTCTCGCGGCCGATGAGCACGAGGAGGGGCCGCTCTACATTCATCGCCTCGCGGCGCACCCGTCCGATCCCGACGTCTGGTATGCGATCACCGGCAATATGGGCGTGTTGCGCACGCGCGATGGCGGGCGGCGTTGGGCGCCCGTCAACCGCGGCCTGCGCAGCTTCACGCATCACGGGTTGGCGGTGGCGCTCGCGCCGGGAGCGGCCGAGCCGACGGTGTTCGTCGGCGGGTGGGGCGGGGGCGTGTCGCGGAGCGCGGACGGCGGGTCGAGTTGGAAGGAGATCAACGGCGATCTCGGAAATACCGCGGTCGATGCAATGGCGGTGGACCCCGATCGTTCCGATCATCTCTACGTTGCGACATCGACCGGCGTGTATCGGTCGCGCGACGGCGGCGCGCACTGGACCGGCGACGGGGACGGGCTGCCCCCGTTTTCGGAGGCGGTCGGCTACAAAATGCTCGTCATCGAACCGTCGCCGACCCGGCGACTCTGGCTGGGCACCGAGGCCGGGCTGTTCCGGCGGGAGCTCGACGGCAGGCGGTGGATACCCGATCCCGTCTTGGGCGCGGCCCGTGTGAGTGCGCTGGCCTATGATGCCGCAGGCCGGCGATTGTACGCGGGCACCATCAAACAGGGCGTCCACGTCCGCTCGGGGGAGTCCTGGCGTTCCCTCGGGGGGGAGCGATGGTTCGTCAGCGGCGTGGCGGTGCATCCGGCCGATCCGCGGGTGATCTACCTCGCGACGCGCGGCGACGGCGTGATGAAGTCGATCGACGCGGGTGCGCGCTGGGCGCCCGCGAACGCGGGGCTCGGCACGCCCGACGTCCGAAGCCTCGCGATCCA
>JBDSOK010000056.1:0-4104 GCA_039914845.1 Nitrospiria bacterium
CTCCGGTGCTCGCTTCGCCTTGCATCTGACCACTCCTGAACAGGCTTCAAAGGCGGTAAACATAAAACAGGATGGGGAACGATGAGTTTAAGTGCGCGGAACAAGGTTGAAGCGCGGCAGCGGCGTCATCGCCGGGTCAGAAAGCGCGTGGTGGGGACCAAGGACCGCCTGCGTCTGTCCGTGTTTCGCAGCAACAGCTATCTCTACGCCCAGATTATCGACGATGTCTCCGGTCGCACGGTGGTGGCGGCGTCGACCTTGGAGCCGGCGGTCCAAGAGCGCGTCAAGGGCAATACGATCGAGGGCGCGAAGGTCTTGGGCACCACGCTCGCCGAGCGGGCGAAGGCCGCCAATGTCACCTCCGTGGTCTTTGACCGCGGCGGGTATCTCTATCACGGCAAACTGAAAGCCTTGGCGGACGCGGCCCGCGAGGCGGGGCTCAGTTTCTAAATCCAGTAAAGGGGCACCGTTGGAGCGGATCAATCCTGACGAGTTAACGCTGAAGGACAAGGTCGTGTACATCAATCGCGTGGCCAAGGTGGTCAAGGGCGGCAAACGCTTCAGTTTCTCGGCGGTGGTCGTCGTCGGCGACGGCCAGGGCCACGTGGGCGTCGGCAAGGGGAAAGCGGCCGAAGTCCCGGAGGCCATCCGGAAAGCGGTGGAACACGCCAAGAAGAGTTTGATGAAGATCCCGATCAAAGATGAAACGATTCCCTACGAGGTGCTCGGGAAGTGCGGAGCCGAGCGGATCATGATGAAGCCCGCCGCCGAGGGAACCGGCATCATCGCGGGCGGGGCGGTGCGATCGGTGATGGAGATTTCGGGGATTCGCAATATCCTGTGCAAGTCGCTGGGGAGCGGCAATCCCTATAACGTCGTGAAAGCGACGCTGAACGGATTGACCTCGCTCCGGGAGCCCGAGATGATGGCGAGGATGCGGCGAATCGATCGGGAGGAGGTGGCGGTCTGATGACACAAGACACCAAGATTCAGACGACGGCGCCCAACCGAACGGAGGGAACCACCGGGCGGTTGGCGATCACGTTGGTGCGAAGTCCCATCGGGCGTCCCGCCAAGCACAAGGCGGTCGTCAAGGGATTGGGATTTCGCAAGCTCCAGCAAACCGTGTTGCGGCCTGATACCGCGGCGATCCGCGGCATGATCAATAAGATTCGGCATATGGTGCGCGTCGAAGCCGCACCCGGGGTGGGCCAATGATTCGCTTGGATCGACTGGCCCCGGCTCCGGGCGCTCGTAAACGGGAAAAACGGATCGGCCGGGGCATCGGGTCCGGTCACGGCAAGACGTCGACCAAAGGTCATAAGGGCCAGGCCTCGCGTTCCGGTGGGACGAAGGGGCCGGGATTTGAGGGCGGGCAGAGTCCGCTCATCCGCCGGGTGCCCAAACGCGGCTTCGTCAATATTTTCCGTCGGGAGTCCACCGTGCTCAACCTCGATCGGTTGGCGCGGTTCGATACGGCGGAACCCGTCACGCCCGAACGGTTGAAATCCGCGGGACTGATCAAGTCTGTCTCCGCGACGATCAAGGTCTTGGGTCAGGGGGCGCTTTCGACGGCCTTGACGATTCAGGCGCACGCATTCAGCCGGAGCGCCAAAGAGAAGATCGAGGCCGCCGGCGGCCAGGCTGTGATCATCCCGGCGGCACAACGCAAGGAGCCGGGGTCGAAATGAGGCTGAGCACTCGCGGTCTCGCGTGCGGAACGGACGCCACGCTCTCGAACGTCCGGGGGGAGAGGCGAGCGCGTGTTTGAACGGCTTCTCACCAATCTCCAGAATGTGTTCAAGATCCCGGAGCTGCGTCAACGGATCCTCTTCACGTTGGGGATGCTGGCCGTGTATCGGGTGGCGGCCCACGTGCCGACGCCGGGGATCAACGGCCAGGAGCTGAGCAAATTCCTTCACGCTCAAGGCGGAGCGTTGATGGGGTTTCTCGATATTTTTTCCGGCGGCGCGTTGTCCAAGGTGACGATCGTGGCGTTGGGCATCATGCCCTATATCTCCGCGTCGATCATCTTACAGCTCTTGACGGTGGTCGTGCCCACGCTCACCAAGTTGGCCAAGGAAGGGGAGCGCGGGCGCAAGAAGATCATTCAATATACCCGGTACAGCACGATCGGCATCGGGTTGGTGCAGGCGTTCGGGATCGCGGTAGGTTTGGAGAAAATGAACGGCGGGGTATTCGTGCAATCTCCCGGCTGGTCGTTCCGATTGATGACCATGCTCACGATCACCGCCGGCACGGCGTTCCTGATGTGGTTGGGCGAGCAGATCACCGAGCGAGGGATCGGCAACGGCATCTCGTTGATCATTTTCGCCGGGATCGTCGCCAATATTCCGTCGGCGATGGTCAACACGTTCAATCTGTGGGAGACCGGGCAGCTCAATACCATGTTCTTGATCGCGCTGGGCGTGATGATGATCGGCGTGACGGCGGCGATCGTGTTCTTGGAGAGCGGCCGCCGAAAAATTCCTGTACAGTATGCCAAGCGCGTGGTCGGCAGGCGGGTGTATGGCGGGCAAAACACGCATATTCCGCTCAAGATCAATACCGCGGGCGTGATTCCGCCGATCTTCGCGTCGTCGATCATCGCCTTCCCGGCCACGATCGCGGGCTTCATCCAGATCGCGTGGGTCCAGAGTCTGTCGCAACAGCTGGCGCCGGGCTCGCTGCTGTATACGCTGTTGTATGTGAGCTTGATCATCTTCTTCGCATTTTTCTATACTGCGGTCGTGCTGAACCCGGTCGACATGGCCGACAACATGAAAAAGTACGGCGGGTTCATCCCGGGGATCCGTCCCGGTCAGAAGACGTCGGATTTCATTTATCGGGTGCTGACGCGGGTGACGTTCGCCGGGGCGATCTACCTGGCGATCGTGTGCGTCATTCCCGAGATCTTGATTTATCAGGCCGGATTGCCGTTCTTCTTCGGCGGGACGTCGTTGCTGATCATCGTCGGCGTCGGACTCGACACCGCCCAGCAGATCGAGACACACATGATCACCCGGAACTATGAGGGGTTCATGCGCAAGGGCCGGTTACGGGGACGGAGCGGATAAGGTGCGCGTGGTGTTCATCGGGCCTCCGGGCGTCGGCAAGGGCACGCAAGCGCAGCGGCTGGCGGCGCGGCATGGGCTGGTGAAAATTTCCACCGGCGATGTTCTGCGCGAAGCGGTCCGGCAGGGCAGCCCGCTCGGCGTTCGCGCGAAAGGATTTATGGATGCCGGGAGCCTGGTGCCCGACGAGTTGGTCATCGAGATGCTGGCCGAGCGCCTCACCGGAGCTGATACCACAGTCGGGTATCTCCTGGATGGGTTCCCGAGAACGATCGTCCAGGCGGAAGCGCTGGAGCGCATGATGGCGGCACGGAATGAGCGGCTGGATCAGGTGGTGGCGTTCGACGCCGACCCCGAGGTGATCGTGGCGCGATTGGCCGGCCGTCGGAGCTGTCCCGGCTGTGCGAAGGTCTACCATGTGCGATGTGACCCCTCGTCCGCTGGTGGCGCGTGTGAGACGTGCGGCACGACGCTCATCCAGCGCGAGGATGATCGCGAGGAGACCATCCGCCGCCGGTTGCAGGTCTATGAGCGGGAGACGGCGCCGCTGCTGGCCTTCTACCGGACCCGGAGCCTCTTGGCGCAGATCGATGGGGCCGGACCGATCGAAGAGGTGGCCGCAAAAGTCGAGGGTGTCGTAGGTGAGCCGCGGCCGGCATGATTATTTTGAAATCAGCGCAAGAGATCGCCCTGATCGCGAGGGCCAGCCGGGTGGTGGCATTGACCATCGCGTTTCTGCGTGAGCGGGTGAAACCGGGCGTGACCACCGCGGACCTGGATCGGCTGGCGGAGGAATTCATCCGGCGCGAGGGCGGCAGCCCGGCTTTTAAAGGCTATCGGGGGTTTCCCGCAACCCTCTGCACCTCGGTGAATGAAGAGGTGGTGCACGGGATCCCGTCGTCAAAAAAATGGTTGCAGGAGGGCGACATCATCGGCGTGGATGTCGGCGCGATCGTCGAAGGGTATTATGGCGACGCGGCCGTCACGCTGCCGGTCGGTCGGATTTCCGACGAAGCGTCCCGGCTCCTTC